>USKO01000149.1 GCA_900555365.1 uncultured Bacillota bacterium | reverse complement strand
ATTCTGACGAATTTGAGTGCTTACGCACTTTCATCACATAGTATGTATGATCATCAGCCTCACTCTTGCAAGCAAGTTCGGCTTCCGATACTACAAAATATTTACTTAAAAAACAAAATTCTCTACAAAAAAAGAGCTGAATTGCCAGTTCTTTTTTTTAATAACTTGATCTAAGCTCATTAATTATTACATTTTCCTTATTTATTCCTAACTTGCAATCATACACCACGAATTCTACTATTATATTGTATAGCTCGTGGTCAGCGATATAGGACATTATCTTTGATATTCCAGGAATCCTCCAAAGTTTTTCATCTTCCAAGGTGCAATGCATATTATACTCAGGATTTTCGTAAATATTTCGTTGTGTGGCTTCACTATCGCTACGCGCCGAAAGGTCAACAATATCAACAAGTCCTCTTGTCACTTTTATGTCGCCAACAAGGACAATATCCTCTTTATATTCATTATAAGATACATCCAAGATAAATTCTTTGTCAAAATTGGATAACAGCTTTATCGCCTCGTCATAGTTTTTTACAAAAAAATATTTTCCTTTAGCTTTGTTAACTGTTCGTAGTACATATTCTTTTGCTGGATACTTTTTCATAAAATTTTTAATACCGTCGTAGTCATCTACAGAGAATATCTCAAATGGAAAATGATTGAGTTTGAGCATTTTGATGGTTTGCATACTATCTTTTTTATCTTTTACAACCAACATATTCTTATCCTTATCAATAAAATTATAGTTTTATAGTGATATTGGTCAATTCAAAAGGTAAACATTAGAAATCACCACTACAATAGTAGTTTAACATAATTTTAAGAAAATGTTAATAAATTGTAAAAGTTTTCGCTTAATAATTAAAATTTGAAGTAGTGCCAACGCTTATAATCTTATATCCATCTTCGGTAATCTCCACAAGTGAAGTTATGTAACCAAGATTATTTGCTGTAAAGCCAGCATAGACTTTCTGAAGAATCATCAAGTATTCCTGTGAAAGAGCAATGTTATAATATGGCAATATCGCATTTATAGATGAGATGGTTAAACTGCAGTCTTCTCTTTCTTTGCAAGCGGAACTGGACGCATCAAGGTATAAGAGCTTGCCTTGATAGTCTATTTCTACAAGGTCACCCTGATATGATGCGCTTATACTAGGATTAAAATCGCTACTGTCAAATATTTTTTGCTCCTTTCCATTCTTTAAAGAGTACATCTCATAGAAACTATACCCTCCACTTCCCCCGCTTTCCACGCTATATAGAATTTGTGACAGACCATTAGACAAAAATGGAGCAATATAAATACTTGGGTTATATCCTTCGTTATGATCAGGAGTGATGCGAATTTCATCTTCTCCTATTTCGACGACAATTGATATATCTTCTTTAAAATTTTCGCCGCTGCTTTCTATACTTGCGCTGCTAAGCATGTTTTCTGAAACTAAAAATCCACTACTGCTACTGCTTATACAGCTGGGCGTCAGCGGACTTGTTAAAGATAATATTGATAAAAAAAGAGACAAACATTTCATAAGATTAGTGTTTGCCGAAAATAATTTTTTATTCTTGATTATCATTAGATTTTAAACTTTTAAGCTCTTCGATTGCCATATCATAATATTCTTGATTTTCAACAAAAGCTCTTTTTAAGCAGTTGTCTTTCATGCTATAAATTCCATCACTCCCTATTATTGCATCATCAACAAGATCACAACAGACAAACTCAAAATTGCCAACTAGTTTTTGGTGCGATTCCATATCTTGCGCTGAAGGCGTGCAACTGCCGCCTGGATGATTATGGACTATAATTACTCCGCTTGCATTAAATGCCGAAACAAAAAGGGCTATTTCATTTAAATTGATGGCCACAAGGCTGATAGTGCCTCTAGCAAGACATCTCGTTCCAAGCACCCTTCCACCTCGATTTACCGCTATTACATGTATTTCTTCTCTATGTTTAAATCTAAGCAGAGCTTCTATAAAATCATATAT
>USKO01000148.1 GCA_900555365.1 uncultured Bacillota bacterium | reverse complement strand
TTTGAGTATAAATTTGATATTTTGTCCATAATTCCATTGGAGGAATTATGGCTTTTTCTTATAAAGGCGCAATTACATTTGGTCTTGTATATATTCCAATTGTGTTAGTTGCCAGCATAAAAAACAATGATATTGGTTTTAATATGATTGATAAAAAAACTATGAGTCGTGTAAAATACAAAAAAACATGTGTTGATTGTGATGACAAAGAAGTCAAAAATGAGAACATAGTCAAAGGTTATCAATATGAAAAAGATAAATATGTTATTTTTACCGACAAAGATTTTGAAAAAATTAAAACACAGAAAGATAAAAACATAACTATTGAGCAGTTTGTCAATTTGTCGGAAGTTGATCCTATATATTTTGATAAAGCCTACTATGTGAAGCCTACAGGAGCTGACAAGGCTTTTGAGGTTTTATTAGAAGCAATGGAAAAACAAAAGAAAGCTGGAATTGCCAAGACAGTGCTAGGGACCAAAGAAACATTAGTTCTGCTTAGGGTAAAAAATGGTATCATGTTTGCAAACACCATGTATTTTAACGAAGAAATCGTTAAAGCTCCTATCATTGTAAAACCAAAAATTTTAAAGAAAGAGATTGATCTAGCCATTTCTTTGATTGAACAGATGACAACCAAGTTTAAACCAGAGGCTTTTAAAGATGAATACAATATCAGGCTAAAAAAGGCGATTAAAAGCAAAATTGCCGGAAATGAAATTGTGATAAAAGAAGAAAAAGAGGTTCCAAGTAAGGTGATAAATCTGATGGAGGCATTGCAAAAGAGCTTAAAAAACAAAGAAAATAAAGAGAATAAAACAAAACTGAGACATGAAGCTTAAAAAATATAACGAAAAGAGGGATTTTAACAAAACAAGTGAGCCTAAAGGCAAAATTGAAAAAAGTCAAGGGCATAGGTTTGTCGTGCAATATCATCAGGCTAGACGAGATCACTATGATTTTAGACTTGAGCATGGTGGCGTGCTAATAAGCTGGGCAGTGCCAAAAGGGCTGTCTTTAAATAGTAAAGATAAGCGCCTTGCAGTCAAAGTTGAAGATCATCCTGTAAGTTATATTGACTTTGAAGGAATAATACCTAAGGGCGAGTACGGCGCAGGAAAAGTTGAAATCTATGACAAAGGCAAATATGCTGTGCTGGGTGACCTTGATAAGGGATTAGAAGAAGGAAGTTTCAAAGTGGCGCTCTATGGAGAAAAACTGCAGGGCGTCTGGGCTTTTGTGCATTTTAAAGAGAACAATTGGCTTGCAATCTTTGAATTTGATATATTAAATGAAAGTACGAAAGTAGAAAAAGATAAAGAGAACCAAAAACTTCCCTTCAAAAAAGTTGAGCCGCAGCTTGCCACTTTATCCAAAACTATTCCAACAGGAGGAGAGTGGATATTTGAAATTAAGTATGACGGCTACAGAATAATTGCATTAATAGAAAAAGGGAAGGTCAAACTTTTGTCGCGCAACGGCCATGATTATACCGAAAAATTTATGAGCCTTGCCGAAAGTTTAAAAACTGCCATAGGAGATGACGCGGTCATCTTAGACGGCGAGGTGGTTGTTTTTGATGATAAGGGAAGGAGCGATTTCTCTCTTTTACAAGAGCATCTTAAGTTTAAAAAGGGTGGCTTTCAATATGTCGTGTTTGACATTTTAGCCAAAAATAACAGAGACTTGAGAGGGAAAAGTTTAAAACAGCGAAAAGAAATCTTAGAAGATCTTTCTAAATTCTTTCCAGATAACATCATCTTTAGCCAGTATGTGGAAGACAAGGGAGAGGAGTGCTATGCACTTGCAAAAAAACTAGGCCTTGAGGGTATAGTTGCAAAGAAATTGAATTCAAAATATAGCGGAACTAGAGGTGATGACTGGCTGAAGATTAAATGCTATAATCGTCAAGAGTTTGTAATTGGTGGCTACACTTTATCAGAAAAGAATGACTTACTTGCATCAATACTGCTTGGCTATTACGAAGATGACAATCTTTTATTCA
>USKO01000147.1 GCA_900555365.1 uncultured Bacillota bacterium | reverse complement strand
TAAATAAAATTATAATTTGAAGCCTAAATACTGTAAAATGATGTCGAATTGATGATTTTTTAAGTGTTGATTTTGACCAATGTGAAAATCAGATTTCATTCTTTCGTATTTTCTAATACAAAGATAGTGAAAAAGTGAGATATTGAGCAAATCGTAGAAGAATGATTAAGAATTGATGTTTTAGGTAGTCTTGTCACTTATGATAAGTGCTAGTTGAAATCGTTTGAAAGCCAAGTTGAACTGGAGGTGTGTTACTATTCTGTTATCGGATTTGAATTGTGGTAACGGCGCGGGAAAAGATGGTGGAACGAAGTGAAAACGACACTCATACAAACATTTTCGATAAACTCTAAAAAGTTTTGCAGAAAGTTTGATCACCGTAATCTGCAGTGGTTTACATATAGTAGGACAGTTTTACCCGAAGTCATTTTGTAACTAAAAATCCCAAGAGAGTAATAATTTTCTTAGATAAGTTGTATAAAGTGAAAAAAATGTCTAATAGGTTTAATTGATTTGTAATACTAAATATTTTGTGCATTTCTTAACTTGACATATCTTTGTGCAACTTTTCAATTATTAACTACTACAAAATCTGTTTACGGATTATGACTGAAAATCTAAATAACGATGAAGAAAGTAGGTTGATAGAGCGCTTGATTTTAGGAGAAGAAAAAGCATTTTGTAAACTTTATGTGCAATACAAACCTAGGTTGTTCAAGTTTGCTATCGCCTTACTTAAATCACAAAACGTGGCAGAAGATATCTGTCAGGACATATTTTTCAATATTTGGGAAAACCGTTATTTCTTAAAATGCGGTACGTCTTTTTCATCTTTTTTATTTAGCATGGCTCGTAATCGCATTATCAATTATTTACGAGATGAATCGTGCCACAAACGTATTTTGGAAAGTCTTTACGAGCAAGCGATAGACTTTGATAATTCTACTAAAAATACGATATTAGCCAATGATTTGGGAGAACACATGAAACACGCTGTCAAATTATTAAGCAATCGCCAGCGTGAAGTGTTTGAACTGAGCAGACATCATATGCTTACTAATAAAGAGATTGCGGAGCAACTCAACATCTCTATATCTACAGTACAGGACCACCTTTCTGCCTCCTTAAAAATTATACGCACTTACTTTAAAAAGGAAGGTTTGCTGCATACTAGCCAAATAATTTTTTTCCAAATTCTATTTCAATTTTAAAATAATGTTAATGTACTCCTAGCCTTCGATGGGTTAAGTGTACTACATATACTAATCAATGCATATGAGTAAGAATAATATTTTTAAAGAAAATTTTCAACGGTATATTGATGGCTTCTATTCTAAAAACGAACTGGAGTCCATATTGAAACAAATAAAAAATTACTGTACCGATGAAGATATTGATCAATTAACAGAACAACTTTGGAGCAATTTGGGAGATGAAACTTTAGCCAATCGCTTTGAAAAAGCAACTTGTGAAAAAGAAGCATGGAAATTATTGGCTAAATCCAAACGTGTCAAACGTATGGAGAAAGTCAGACGCTTTATCTATTATAGCCTTTCTACAGCTGCATTGGTTTTCTTAATGATAAAAGGTTTTGGCTATTACGAAGAAAGAGTAGAAAAGCGAACTCCTATCATTACAGTAACTACAGACTATGGTGAACATAAAACTATTATTTTACCTGATAACACTGAACTAGCTATAAACTCGTGCACTACGGTGAAGTATCCTGAGCAATTTGTGGGGAATAACCGAATTGTAGAACTAACTGGAGAAGGTTGTTTTAAAGTAACTCATAATCCGGAAAAGCCTTTCATCGTAAAAATGGAAAATATGTCGATAACCGTGCTAGGTACTATTTTTAATGTGAAATCACACCCTTATGATCAAACTGATTTGGTAGAAGTTAAAGAAGGTAAAGTACAAGTGGATTTGCCTGAAGCCATGATGAGAATCAGTTCTGGCGAACATGTGATCATCAACAAAATTTCAGATTCGTATAGTAAAGAAAAAGATATTATGGA
>USKO01000146.1 GCA_900555365.1 uncultured Bacillota bacterium | reverse complement strand
CAAAAGAATATAAATTACTTTTAAATAATTAATTATGAAGCATCTATTGATTGTGATTGCTGCATGTCTGGTTTGTCTTAACGCTTTAGCAGGCAGCGATATCAAAGTAAAAAGTGGAAAATCTGTTGTTGTCAAAGAAAATGCAAACGCAGTAATAGTTTTTGATTTTTCAAATGCTCGTTGGGAACAAAAAGAGAGTTTCAAGGATTGGAGTGGAACTGATTACGAAAAACGAGTCAATGTGGCCTCAGAATGCTTTGTAAACTCTTTTAATGAGAACACCAAAGGATTAAAATTGGTTACAAACAAAGATCAAGCCGAATACTCGATTATTTTTAAAGTGACAAATTTAGAAAAGCATCAAGCTTTTACTGGTATGTGGGGGCAAGGCAAGATTTCTGTAACGGGAACCATTGATATTTTAAACATCAAAACTCAGGAACAAGTGTGTTCTATATTTATTGACGGATATGGCGCTTCGAAGGACTATAACGTCACTGATGGCATAGGTAAATGTTTCAAGGCGTTAGGAAAAGATATAACTAAGTTGAAATAAATACAGCAATATTACTAAGCAAAATGAAAAAAATAGCATTAATTTTGATGGCGATAATGGTTACGTTAACCACAGACGCACAGAAAATATTAGACGGTGCAATACCTTCTTTAAAAGGAGAAGGTAAAATTAATCTTAAAATTGATTTTTCAGAAACGAAAATCGACAATAAATCAATTGCAGATTGGTTAGAATACCGTCAAGCCACTCAGCCTAAATATGATGCCCAAAAAGAGTTGGAGGAAGAGCTTAAACCTGTCGTTCAAGAGAAAATTTTAAAGATTTTAAATAACAAATTATCTAAAAAAGGAGCCTTTGTTACAATTAATACCAATGCGAAATATACTTTATCAGTTAAACCCATTAGTGTTTCTAAAAAAGGCGATAACACGAATGAATGCTACATATTGGACGAGGATGGCAATGCTCTTGTAAAATTTCAGATTTCTGGTTCTGGTGGTCATTGGGGGAGTATGAGCAATTTGTGGGGTGACGGCTATGAAGATGCCGCAAAAAGTTTAGCTTCTTTTATATTAAAATGCTTTAAATAAGATAGTATGAATCTTTTTAAATCTGAAAGCGATAGATATACAAAAGAGCAACTTTCCGCTCGTGAAGCTCAACGCCAGGCTGAGTTTATCGCTTGGGGACCTGTCATTTTTCAGGTTTCCCGACTTATGGTAAAATGGGGAATATTGGATGAACTGCGTGATAGTACCGATGGACTTACTCTAATAGAGTTGCAACAGAAAACAAGATTGTCGGAGTATGTTCTTAAGATATTGTTGGAGGCATCACTCAGTGCTGGTACTGTTTTAATAGACAAGAAAACAGACAAGTACTTTATTTCCAAGACTGGATGGTTCTTGCTCAACGATCCTGCCACACGAGTCAACATCGATTTCAATCATGATGTGAACTATCGTGGAATGTTCTATCTTGACGAAGCTCTGAAAGAAGGTAAGCCTGCAGGCTTGAAAACACTCGGTGAATGGCCAACTATTTATGAGGGACTTTCAAAACTCGCTCCACAGGTACAGCAGAGTTGGTTTGGTTTTGATCATTTCTATAGCGATCATTCTTTTGATACAGCTTTGAAGATTGTTTTTGGTAAAAAAAACTAAACACTTGATGGATGTAGGTGGTAATACTGGACGTTTTGCGCTTCGTTGTGTAAACTATGATAAAGATGTAAACGTTACAATCGTAGATCTTCCTGGACAAATCGGCATGATGAAGAAAAATGTAGAGGGGCAAACTGGTGCAGACAGAATAGGAGGCTACCCAACCAATATTCTTGACGTAGAAAATGAGTTACCGGCAGGAAAATGGGATGTCATTTGGATGAGTCAGTTCTTGGACTGTTTTTCCGAAGAAGAAATATATAGCATTCTTGCCCGTGCTGCAAAGGTGATGAATGAGAATACCACCTTATATATAATGGAAACCTTCTGGGATCGCCAAAAATATGAAC
>USKO01000145.1 GCA_900555365.1 uncultured Bacillota bacterium | reverse complement strand
GCCTCTCCAGCTTCTTGGGCAGATAAATCTGAAATTTTTTCGCTTAATCTTTTGACAGGATTATCACTTTGAGAGAGATAGAAGGCGTTTGCCGCAGGGTCAAATGTTAAAAAATCAAGTTGTTTGTAATAGTATTCAATAAGCTTGTTAAAATTATCTAAGAATTTCGAGAACTTTTCATCACTGAAATGTCCAAGTTTATATATTGAACTTGCTATATTATATAGGTATTGTTCACAATGTTTCAATAAGCCCCTTTCTCTTGGAAGAGAATTTAATTGTATTCGATCATCAATCTTTGCATCTTTGTAGTCTAAAGCCATTTCAATAGCCTTGCCAACTGTAGCATAGTAGTTTATAAAATTATCAAGCTCATCGAAAATCAGACGATTAATCTTTTGCTCTGAAAGTAATATTTGTTTAACCATGTTTGCTGTAACATCAGACTTTTTTGCAATGTATTCTCTTTTTATGCCAAAAGAAAAATAATTTCCGTAGCCTGCTTCCAACTTGTCGTCTGGAATATCATAGACGCAAAAATTAAGTTCATTATCTTGGTTTAAGTTTTGTTTTTTAAGATGCAAAGCGTCAAGAGCAAATTTATAGAAATGAATAGAGTTTTTACTTTTGTCGCCAAAGGTGTTGTTTGCATAAAAAATGTTGTTTTTAAAATTTGACAGATAAGATTTCTTATAACACTTTGGGATCTTTAGATTAAAGTCATAATCATTTAGTATAAGATGCCTCAGCCTATCATTAGTATCTATTCGATATACCTTCATAATTAGCTCCTTAAGCTATCTATTTAATTGTAAAATCAAATTTTCAAGGTCTTTTGCTTTGGCGAGCGCCTCACCTTTATTTATATGCTCACACATGACTCTTATTTTATTTTCTGTTCCGCTTGCTCTTACAAGCACTCTGCCGTTATTTTTAAATTGTTTTTGAATATTAAGAATTTCACTTGTCAGCTTTTCAGAATTAAGAATTCTAAATTTATCAACAACGCTGACATTTATATTTACCTGTGGGAAAGGGGTGTAATCAATAAGTTTCGAAAGTTTTTTGCCGCTCATTTTACAAATTTGAGCAAGTCTAACAGCAACCAAAAGCCCATCGCCAGTCGTGCTATGAGATTTGATGATGATATGTCCAGAAGGCTCACCACCTAGAGGCGAACCATTTTTGCGCATAAGTTCTATAACATACTTATCTCCAACATCGGCTCTGATCAGTTTTATGCCTTTTTCCTCTAGTGCAAGTTCAAAGCCCTTGTTTGAGAGAGTTGTTCCCACTATGGAAGAGATATTTTCTTCAAATTTAGAGAGAATATATAATATCTCATCTCCGTCAACTATTTTGCCATTTTCGTCACAAGCTATAATCCTATCAGCATCGCCATCAAAGGCAAAACCAATATCGGCATTATATTTTTTAACAAGCGAAGAAAGATTTTGAGGATAAAGAGCGCCGCATCTATCATTTATTTTCAGTCCACTTGGTTTGTCATTGACAAATACAACATCTTTGCTAATCCTATTAAAGACATTGTGAGCAAGCTTGCAGCAAGCTCCGTTTGCAAGATCGACCACTATTTTAAGCCCGTCAATAGATTGGATGTTTTTAACAATATCTTCGGTATAATACTTTAAATAAGATGGACGATAGAGATATTTCCCTATTTTATCATAATCTTGCGAAAGGGGAATCATCAGTTTTCGTTCGATTTCATTTTCAAGCTGCTCATTTATCTTATATCCATCTTTGTCAAAAATTTTTATTCCGTTATACATTGGAGGATTATGACTTGCACTTATCACAACGCCGTAGTCACAATCTAAAAATCGGGTTAAAAATGCAATAGAAGGTGTGGAAGCAATTCCAACATCAATTACAGTTACACCATTATCAATAAGTCCGTTGGTCACCGAGAGAGAAAGTATATCGCCGCTTGTTCTACTGTCGCGACCTATAACCACTTTTTTGTTATAACAAAATCTAGATAAACTATTTCCACATTTAAACGCTAAAGAAGGTGTCAATTCTTC
>USKO01000144.1 GCA_900555365.1 uncultured Bacillota bacterium | reverse complement strand
TGTTTATTACAATATATTTCATATCAATCATTTTCTTTTAAAATCATTTGATAATATTTCATAAGCTTCATTTATTTGGCGCATTTTATCTTGGCAATTACTATTATTTTGTAAGTCTGGATGATATTTTTTTGCTAATTTTCTATATGCCTTTTTTATCTCTTCATCTGTTGCATTCTTTGCTATGCCTAATACTTCATAATAATCTCTTTTATTTGACATTTAGTCCTCCTAAATAGAGTTTAGAGGTTAGTTATTGGAAGTTAGAGTATAATTATATTTCTAACTTCCAATCTCTGACTTCCAACTTTCTAATCTATTTTTTATTTATTGTCTCCATTGTCGTCGTTTTCTACTTTATAATCTGCATCATATACATTTCCATTTTCGTCGACTTTTGGTTCTCCATCTGGTTGTGCTCCGGCTGTTTTATTTGCATCAGCAGCTTGAGAATATAGTTTTTCAGAAACTGCATAGAATGCTGTTGTTAATTTTTCTGTTGCTGTTTTAATTTCTTCTACATTTGAACCTTCTAATGCTTTTTTAACATTTTCTATTTCTGTTTCTACCTTTGCTTTTTCTTCTCCACTTATTTTGTCGCCTAATTCATCTATTGTTTTTTGAGAATTATATACTAAACTTTCTGCATTGTTTCTAACTTCTATTTCGTCTTTTCTCTTTTTATCTTCTTCTGCATGTGCTTCTGCATCTTTAACAGCTTTTTCTATATCTTCATCTGTTAAGTTTGTACTTGCTGTAATAGCAACTTGTTGACTGTTTCCTGTTGCCATATCTTTTGCTGATACATGAACTATACCATTGGCATCAATATCAAATGTTACTTCAATTTGAGGTACTCCTCTTGGTGCTGCTGGAATTCCAGTTAATTGGAATCTACCTAATGTTTTGTTATATGCAGCCATTTCTCTTTCACCTTGAAGTACATGTATTTCAACACTTGTTTGACCATCTGCTGCTGTTGAAAATACTTGTGATTTTTTAGTTGGTATAGTTGTATTTCTTTCAATAAGTTTTGTAAATACTCCGCCAAGTGTTTCAATACCAAGAGAAAGTGGAGTTACATCAAGAAGAAGAACATCCTTTACTTCTCCGCCAAGAACGCCTGCTTGAATTGCTGCACCAACGGCAACGCATTCATCAGGATTGATGCCTTTGTATGGCTCTTTTCCAATGAAGTTTTTAACAGCATCTTGAACGGCAGGAATTCTTGTTGAACCACCAACCAAGATAACCTTGTCAATTTGATTTTTGTCAAGTTTTGCATCAGCTAGAGCTTTTACAGTGCAGTCAATAGTCTCTTTTACAAGATCTTCAGTGATAGAGTCGAACTTAGCACGAGTAAGCTCATATTCCATATGTTTAGGGCCAGTTGCGTCAGCTGAGATAAATGGAAGAGATATTGTTGTTTTTGGAGTGGCTGACAAGTCAATCTTAGCTTTTTCAGCTGCCTCTTTAAGTCTTTGCATAGCAAGTTTGTCGCTTGTTAAATCAATTCCGTTAGTCGCTTTGAACTCTTCAACAAGTAGATCGATAATTCTGTTATCAAAATCATCTCCGCCAAGACGAGTATTACCATTTGTAGCCAAAACTTCAAATACGCCATCTCCTATTTCAAGAATAGAAACATCGAATGTACCGCCACCAAGGTCATATACTAGTATCTTTTGGTTGGCATTTTCACCTTTATCAAGCCCATATGCAAGAGCGGCAGCTGTAGGCTCATTGATAATTCTTAGAACTTCAAGACCAGCAATCTTACCAGCATCTTTGGTGGCTTGACGCTGAGAATCGTTAAAGTAAGCAGGTACTGTGATGACTGCTTGAGTTACAGGCCCACCAAGGTAGCTTTCTGCATCTGCCTTTAATTTTGAAAGAATCATTGCAGAAATTTCCTGAGGTGTATATTCTTTGCCATTTAATTTAACTTTGTAGTTTGTACCCATCTCTCTTTTGATAGATTGAACAGTGTTTTCAGCATTGACAATAGCTTGGCGCTTTGCGACCTTGCCGACAAGTCTTTCGCCTTCCT
>USKO01000143.1 GCA_900555365.1 uncultured Bacillota bacterium | reverse complement strand
GAAATTACTCATAGATAAAAAGTTGACTAAGACGGCACTATGCAACTTAACGGACATGTCTTCTTCTACTATGGCTAAAATAAGCAAGAACGAAACCGTCTCTATGGACGTAATGCTCCGCATTTGCAAAGTGCTACAATGTAATATCGGCGATATAATGGACGCAGAAAAGGAAGAACTTTAAACTGTATGTCAAATATCAAAGTTGCAAGCCTTTTCTCGGGCATTGGAGGAATTGATTTAGGCTTTTTGCAAGCAGGATTTGACATCGTTTTTGCCAATGAAATTGATAAATATGCTTGCAAAACATATAAGAAAAACTTTCCTAACCATAACCTATTGGAAAAAGATATTAAAAAAGTTGATCCTAACGATATTCCTGATTTTGACGTTTTGGTTGCCGGTTTTCCTTGCCAGGCATTCTCCATTGCAGGCAAACAACGTGGTTTTGAAGATAAGCGCGGCTCTTTGTTCTTTGAAATTGAACGTATAGTAGAAAAAAAGAAACCTAAAGTTATTTTTCTTGAAAACGTGAAAAATCTTCAAGAACATGATGACGGCAAAACCTTTAATAAAATATTTGCTTCCCTCGCTCAATTTGGATATTCGGTCAGATATAAAATTCTTTGTCCAACCGAATATGCGAATATTCCCCAAAAGCGAGAACGTATTTTTATTGTGGCTTTTCTGGATGAGAACTTGGGAGAACTTTTTAAATTTCCCGAACCACAAGAGTTAAACGTTAAACTGACTGATATAATTGATTTTTCTATTAAGCCCGCGGCAATCTATTATATTGATAAGCAAAGTGAAGACTATTTTCTTTTAAAATCAAAAATGGAAGATAAAAGTCAAATGTACCAATTACACTTCGGACAAGTACGCACAGGTAAAGACGGAATTTGCAGAACGCTAACCGCTAGTATGGGTGGGTTAAAATTACACAAACCCATTATTCACGATAAATTCGGTATACGCTACCTTACGCCACAGGAGTGCCTATTACTTCAGGGATTCCCGACAACCTTTTCTTTTGCAAGTGGAACAACATTAGATAAAGCATACTCTGAAGCTGGCAACACGGTATGCGTACCACTTGTTAAAAGGATTGCAATTAAAATTAAAGAAACTCTTAATAAAGGAGAAAACATATGAATAAAGAATTAATGATGAAAACAATTTTTGAAAAATTGCAAAAAGGAATCCCTCCCGTTTGGAACGGAAAGGCATCAATTGAATACATGAAAGAGAATGGTTGCCACCATTGGAAACAAATGGAGTGGCCTGGATTTTATTTTCAATTTATGTGCGAAACCATTTTAGGCGAAAATGACTTTATGGAATGCCCAGGCAAAAAATATGGCAAAGTAGAATTTGATGGTTTTAGAGATATAAATTGGGATTTTAAAGCACACAGCATTGACTCTGTCAAAAATGATGGCGGTAAGATTCCAACAAATGGCTATGACGAAACTATGCGTGCAATTGACGAATATGGACAAGTTTGCTTTATCATTGCTAGCGGAGTTAGTATTTATGACACTGACGGTTCTTTTAAGAAGTGGCACGACGAATTAAAAGGTGGAATCAGTAAATACGAAAAAGAACGTGTTGAACGTAAAGCACCATCAAGACGCAGAAAAATTTCTTTTTCTTTTGACGAACTTATTTTTGCTTGGGTAAATGCCGAAACAATTCAATATTGTGGTAAATTTCAATCGGCGTTTAGAAATTCTAATGGCGCGGCTAGAAATGCCAAGGTTATGATCGATGTAAATAATCCTAACCTTGAAATTTATAAATTTAAAACAAATAAATAGTTCTGGACTTGTAAAAATATTTACGCTATTTTGGTAGCGGAGGTAATAATGACCAAATTTAAATTTATAGATCTATTTTCAGGAATAGGAGGATTTCACCAAGCGTTAAGCAATTTAGGTGGAGAATGCGTATTTGCATCAGAAATAGACAAATATGCGATTGAGACATATAAGTTAAATTATAACATAGATTCCGGAATAAACATCCGTGACGTCGCTGCTGAGATGATTC
>USKO01000142.1 GCA_900555365.1 uncultured Bacillota bacterium | reverse complement strand
AATAGTATGTCTTAAGCTTTTAAATTTTATGTAATTTTAATTTTCTGTTATTTAATTAATTGTTTATTAAATTTCAGCAAATATTATTTCGCCATCATACAAATTATATTTATCTATTGAAATTGGACTTGCTCCCACACTTAAAACTTCTACAAATAATCTTAAGTCTATTTCATAGATAAACTTGTCTTCATCTTGTGACATGGTAAAATTTTTGTATTCATAAACTGTGCCATTCACTGAAACATTGAGAAGTGACAGCTCTTCGCTTCCAGTGCATATGAGTTTCTTAGATAAAGCATCATATTTAACCTCTTCAAAAGGCTGATAATATCTGTAATACTCATAAGTTACTTGGCTAGAGTCTGGGCTAGTTTTATAAAAATCATTTTCACTATATGCCGACACAGTTATTTGGTATTTGTCTCCAGGCAATGTGGCAAGATCAAATGTTGCAGTATCTAAATTGAATGAGAAATCATATTGCTCGCCGTTTAAATATAACATATAATAGTCAGCATTTTCAATTTCTTGCCAAGACACAACATTTTCGTCAACCGACACGATAGGCTTAGTAAGATATTTAATGACAGTCCAAGAAGTTGGTTTACTTATTTCGCTATTGCCTCCTTGATTTGTCGAGCTTATGTATTGACAGGTAATCTCATAAGTTTGACCAAGCTCCGCTCCATTTTCAAGCAACTGCTCAACTGTAAGAGTATTACTTTGTGAATTTATAACTATCTCTTGGTCGCCTGATTTTAATATAAAACGATATTCACTATAATTATCATTCATGCTGGTTGTGATATATATATTAGTTCCATCATCTAATATAGTGACCTGTGAAGGCGAAGAGACATTATAATTCAAAATAAAAGCAGTGATTAGTCCTCCTAAAGCCAACACCCCTATAACCACACTTAAAATAATAGTAACTAACTTTTTTTTCTTTTCATTCATACTTAGTTATAGTATAACCCATGGTGCATAATTTTTCAAAACATTTTTAAAATAAAAAGTAAAACAATATTGACAAATAAACTTTTATGGTATATAATATTTTTAGTTTTATGGAGGGGTTATGTTAGAATATATGACAAATTCACAAATTGCAGCTTTAATCGTTGGTATTGTATTTTCTGTAATTTCAGTTGCAACTACCTTGCTCGCAGTTAAATATGCTAAGAAAATCAATTCTTTTGCTAAAATCGTTTCTATGGCACTAGTTGCACCGTTTATTGCTTTTGCTGGCTGGCTATTCTTAATTTTCTCATTCCTTGATGGCTTCAGAAAGGATGAACTATTAAATCTTATTATCTCTATTATCCTTGCTTTAATCTTGGTTGGAATGATTATAATCGTAGCAAGAGCACTTTACTCAAAACACAAAGATGAATATGAGAATGAAGAAGATTCTGTTTCTGAGGAAAATGACGAAAATATAGTAGAAACCCAGGAAGCACAAGAAACTCCACTGCTCGTTGAAAATACACAGCAAGAAGAACAAGAAAAAGAAGAAGAAAATGCTGAAGAGAGCGCTCAAGAAGAAAACAAAGAAGTAGAAGAAAACGGCGAAGAGCAACTTACAGCTCCAGAAAATGAGGGAGATGCTCAAGAAGAAAACAAAGAAGAGATAGAAGAGCAAGAAGCGGTCACCGAAGAAGTTGAAAGTGAAGAAACAGCATCTCAAGAAAATAGCGAAACCGAAAATGCTCAAAACGAAACTGAAGATGCTCAAGAAGAAGTAAGCGACGAAGAAAATAAGGAAGAAACCGCTGCAGCTGAAGAGACAAGCGAAGAAACAGAGGAAGACGAAAACAAAGACATTGATAAAGAATTTGAAGAATTCCTCGAATCTTTAAGAAAAAAAGTTGAAGAAAATCAAAACAAACCAACAGATGATAATAATCAATAATAAATATAATTAATAACGATTAATAAAAAAATCCATCTCGCAAATGATGGATTTTTTTATGTTTTTTCTTTTTTAAGAGCTTCGCAATTTGCTTTGCGATCACTGGCTTTGGAAAGCATTCATATAGCCTAAGCAT
>USKO01000141.1 GCA_900555365.1 uncultured Bacillota bacterium | reverse complement strand
CGTAAGAAGCTCGGAAAAAGGAATATATAGAAAAATAAATGAAGACTTTGTCATAGATGAAGATGGAATAAAAAGCTCCTCTAAAACCTTCTCTCTCTCGCAAGGCGTAACGCAAATTGAAGAGCTTTTGGTCTATAATTTTATGAGTGCAATTAAAAATGAAGACTATCCTTCTGCTCATAACCTGTTAGACAAAGCGCTTGGAGAAAAGATTAGTGAAGAGGCGCTTAAAAAATACTTCGGCAAAATATCATATTTTTACCTGATTGACAACAAAACAGCTTTTGCTATAAGCAACAACAAAAACATCATCTACAGTTTTTTAGTAAATGACAAAGTCATACTAGACATCACAGATAATGAATAAAAAAAGTCTTTGATTTTGTTGGTCATTATCAAATTTGTCTTTTCCAAGCAGTTCTAAAAAAATAAAAAAGTCAGCAAAAAAATATAGGCGCAAATGCCTATATTTTAAATTTATTTTACTTTTTCTCTTTTTTAAAGCATAAGAACCAGTCAAGACAATACATATTTGGATCTTTGCTTTCAACTCTCTCCTTTGCAGTTCCACAAGATCCAGCCGTTGGAATAATTACATCGTCGCCAGGTCTCCAATCTGCTGGAGTTGCAACATTGTCTTTATCGGCTTTTTGAAGCGCAAGGATAATTCTCTTAATCTCATCGAAATTTCTTCCTGTTGAAAGTGGATAATAGAGAATCGTTCTAATTTTCCCCTCGGGATCAATAACGAAAACCGCTCTTACTGCTTGCGTTGTCGACTGCCCTGGTTGAATCATCCCGTACTTATTTGCAATTTCCATTTTTATGTCTTCAATGAGTGGGAATTTTACCTCTATATGTTTTTTGTCTTTCCACTCAAGTTCTTGAATCTTTCTTAGCCATGCGATGTGCGAGTAAAGTGAGTCCACACTTAAGCCTACGAGCTGCGTGTTTATCGCCTCAAACTCCTCCATCATTGCTCCAAAAGTCATGAACTCTGTAGTGCAAACAGGCGTAAAATCGGCAGGATGCGAAAAGAGTATTATCCATTTCCCTTTATAATCGCTTGGAAAATTTATCTCTCCTTGTGTTGTAACCGCTTTAAAACTTGGTGCATAATCCCCAATCAGTGGCATTCTTGTCTCTTCCATAAAACCCTCCTTTTAAATCTAAAATTAATATATCAAATTTTGTTTAAACTGTCAAAAAAAATTGTCCATTGCTCAAAGTTTTTAAAATTTCCACGATTTTATCAAATTGGACACTAATCTTAGAGCAGAAATCTGAAATATTGTTTAAATATTGTGTCTATAACTTTAAAACTATGCTATAATATGTTTATGAAACTTAAAAGTGAGACCAAAATCAAACTCCTAAAGACTTTAATCATAGTGATAGTTCTGGCAGTTATTATTCTTGCCATTTATTTGCCATTAGAACTAACAGGCACGCTAGACAAAATTGATTCGGCTGAAAAGTTGCAAGAAATAATTCAGTCGGGAGGAGCTTATAGCTATTTAATTTTCGTGCTTATTCAATTCCTTCAAACGACATTTGTACCCATTCCAGCTGCTGTGACAACTATCGCAGGAGTTCTCGCATTTGAAAATATATGGATAGTATTTGCATTGAGTTTGACGGCAGTTTTACTGGGAAGCATTTTTGCTTTTTTCTTAGGGTATAAAATTGGAAGACGCCTCGTTTTTTGGGTTGTAGGCAAAAAGGATGCGATTAAATGGGAATTGAAGCTGAAAAGAGGCAAGTATGTTTTCTTTCTTATGATGCTCTTTCCTTTCTTCCCAGATGACATTCTCTGCTTAGTTGCAGGATGCATAGGAATGAGCTTTAGATTTTTCTTGATCACAAATATTATTACAAGGCCTATTATAATACTACTTACCTGTGTTTTTGGAAGCGGCTCTATAATTCCTTTCAGCGGGTGGGGAATTCCTGTTTGGATTGTCCTTATCGTGCTTGGAATCTTGGCATTCTACTTTAGCTATAAATATCAAAAGCAAATTGAAAACTTTATCTATCGATGCGCTGCTCGTCTTACTGGCAAAAAGCCTGCTGAGAATGCAAATCTTCCTAAAGTAATGATTTTGTCCCAA
>USKO01000140.1 GCA_900555365.1 uncultured Bacillota bacterium | reverse complement strand
CCCCAGCCGCTGCTCCAAGTACAACAGCTGCTCCTTCAAGTGGCGACAAGTCAGAATGCCCATCGTCCACATATATTCCGCCCCCACCTTTTGATGGCGCACTTTTAGTGTCCGATTTTGATTTTGATTTTCCTTTGCTACTACTTGATGATGAGCTGCTACTCTTTTTGCCCGACTTAGAGCCGTTGCCCGCACTCTTGCCAAAAATTGCCTCTTCTGTAGGGGATTTTCCCGATTTATTTTGTGGCGTCATAATTTCTACTGCGCCCGCTCTAGACTGGAGGCTGTCAATAGCTCGTACCGATTTGTTGACTTCTACGACAATGTCTCTTATCTTTTCCTTTGGAAGAGGTAGTTTTTCTAGTCCACCCTTTTCGTTAATCGCCCTATCTAAAAGATATTTGAATCTTGAATATTTGAACTTGTCGTCTTTATATTCCTCTTCCTTGTCTATAATAAGCTCTTTGTACCGCTTAATTATCTCCTGCCCTAATGGCCCTGCTCCTTCTAATAGTTTGAGCATTCTCATTATATATATTTGAGAGGCTATATCATAGAGGTTGCCAACATATTTATTTATATCATATTCATCTTGCATGAGAATGGCTAAGTTTGGAATATAATAATCTTCATTAATAAGTGCCACGTCAGCAAGATTAAAAGCTTGACGAACCTTTATTCTAAACTGCTCATCAAATTCATCAATAAAGTCAGCAATGTGAGACACAATATAGCCATCTTGCAATGCATCATCAACGAACTCTGACAAAAATAAAGAGGCTTTTGCTCGTTTATCATCTATCATTGTAATCTTGACATCAAAGTAAAAATATTTTTTCATATAGATAACAACGGCTTTATAAAAATCTTCTCCGCTATCGCTGATTTCTTTGCGCATTTTCACAAGGTCGTACCTAATTTCGTCTTTTATAATGTACTGGCCATTTCTGTTAAAACTGCCAACGAGTTGAAAACGCATGACAAGCATCTTCATGCTTGTCCTATAGTAATCTGCAATTTCTTTGTCATTTACAACAATATCACTATCAAAAACCTTATAGGGTTTAGTAATAGGCTGTGAATTTTCTTGTTGTGGCTGCGTTGCAGCTAAATTATTTTTCTGCGACTTTTTCATATGAAAAATTATAAAACAAAAAAAACAAATAATCAAGTCATTTTTAAAAAGTAATCAACTTAGTTATTCACTTAATTGGGTCATCCCAAAAATTGATTATTTGCTATAGTTCTTGCCTTTCAATCATTTTCCCAAAAAGCTGACGCAGTACGGCTTTTCTTTGATGGAATTTAAAGTTATGCCATTAGAAACACATTGCCCATTATGATTAAATAGACATTTGGCTTGACAGCTGATTTTTAAAGCCTTGCTATCGCGTTGAGGAGCATAACAAGGTGGCTCTTCTAACAGGCGCTTTGTGGTATCGGCAACTTTTTTATCTGGATCTCTTTCATACATATCACAAACTATCTTGGGATTTATATTTATCTCTTTTGCTGTGCATGTAAATTTATCGTTATATTTGCATAGCCTTTTTCTGCATCTTATATCCATATGCTCTCCTTTCTGTAATTCGATTATTAATAAATAGCAGCTCTTTATTTCAGCTTGCAAGACTTTATCTAAAATGACAGCTATCTACACTAAGCTGCAATACATTCACTATAATTATTGACAAAAGATTGACAAATAAACAATAAATTTATAGAATAACTAAAAGGAGATATATATGAAAGTTTTACTGCTTAGTGATGTTAAAGGAACAGGCAAAAAAGGAGAAATCAAAGAGGTAAGCGACGGCTATGCGAGCAACTTTTTGATTAAAAAAGGGCTTGCGCGTAAGGCAGACAATTCTGCAATAAGCGAGAATGAAATAAAAAAGCAGGCAGAGCAATATCACAAAGATATGGACAAAGCCAGAGCAGAAAATCTTGCAGCCGCGATTAAAGACCAAAAAATTGTAATTGCAATTAAATGCGGAGATAATGGAAAGACATTTGGTTCAATTACATCCAAAGAAATTTGCGAAAAACTAGCAGAAAAGGGATTTGAGCTAGACAAGAAAAAGATTGAAATAAAAGAGCCAATAAAAACAATTGGAAATTATAAGATTTTAGTTAAACTTCATC
>USKO01000139.1 GCA_900555365.1 uncultured Bacillota bacterium | reverse complement strand
TTTTATCAATATTGCGTCAATTTTGAAGACTTCTTTTAGTGTACTCTATGCATTGGGTAAAATTGGAAATTTGTTAATATATATTTTAGTAATGTTTTGGGCAATTAAATTAGCAAAGAGAAAAAAGAAACTATAAAATTTACTATTACAGACCAACCTACTTTTAAGCCATTACCACTAAATGATTGACCATCAGAGGTTCCCACTATACAAAAAAGTGAAATTGAAGTAAATATTATCAATGCTGCTGATAAAGTAATACTGATAATACTTGTTTTCAAAAGCGTATTTGGCAATTTGATAACACCAAAATTTACAAGCAATGAGTATAAAGAAATTAAAATAATCAGACCTGCTAAGATTGCTACTATTAAGTTTGCCAAAGCCATCATAAATTCAGCCCCACTTTCAGTAAAATAATTTCCAATCATGTAATATCCACTATAAGGTCTTACAGATGAAGTGAGAGGGCCTATGCTGTAAATATAATCTTGATATGGCTGTGAAAGAAAAACATAGGTCAAAATTCCTATTAAGATACCACAAAAATTTAACATTATCAAATTTATTCTTCATATTCTCCAATACTTCTACTGAAAGAAAAATAAATATACACAAGCTCTACTTTGTTTATAAATTTACTTTTAAATTTAGAGATGTTTTTTATTCATTTTTATCATCGCTGTCGATTATTGTTTCAATTTCTTCCGTTTTTTCAGCTTCTTTCTTATTTGTTTTGGCAAGGTTATCATCTTTTTTTATAACTTCACTAATGCTAGCAAAAAGTCCAGCAATGTTTTGAATATCGCTTGGCACTATAATCTTTGTTGCATTACCATTTGCTAGCACTTTAAGTGCTTCAAAGCCTTGCAATGTTATATATGATGCATCTGGATTTGCCTGATTAATCAAATTAATTGCTCTATTTTCACCTTCTGCAATTGCTATTAATGACTCTTTCTGCGCCTCTGCAGCGAGAATTTTTGCAGTTTTTTCAGCTTCAGCCCTTAATATTTTTGCTTGTTTTTCGCCTTCAGCAACTAAAATATTAGATTTCTTTTCGCCCTCAGCGCGAAGAATCTGCTCTCTTCGTTCGCGCTCTGCTTTCATTTGCTTATCCATGGCGTCTTGAATATCTTTTGGAGGCAAAATATTTTTTAATTCAACCCTATTGATTTTAATTCCCCATGCGTCAGTTGCTTCATCAAGAATAACTCTCATTTTTGTGTTGACAGTATCTCTAGAAGTTAAAGTTTCATCAAGTTCAAGCTCACCAACAATGTTCCTAAGTGTTGTTGCTGTCAAATTTTCAATCGCTTTAATTGGTTGATCAACTCCATATGTGAAGAGCTTTGCATCAGTAATCTGAAAATATACAACAGTATCTATTTGCATGGTAACATTATCTTTAGTTATAACTGGTTGTGGCTTAAAATCTGCAACTATTTCTTTCAATGAAATAGGTTTGCTTGTGCGATCAAAGAATGGCAAAATAACATGTATGCCAACATCCAAAGTCTTTCTATATTTTCCAAGTCTTTCAACTACTACAGCTGTCGCTTGTCTTACTATTCGAACAGAAATACACAAACAAATCAGTAGCAATACGCCTAAAACTATTAAAACAATTCCCCATGCACTCATTTATTTCTCCTCCTCAATTTTAGTCGAAGATTCTTCAACTTCTTTTGTCGAATTCTCTAAATTTTCATTCTGATTTACTTGCGGCTTCTCGCTATTTTCTTTTTTATCTTGAATTTGTTTGACAAGGAGCTTATTCCCTTCAACATTAACAATCAAGGCAAGGCTACCTTTTTTAATTAATTTGCCATCAATGCTGACAGCTGTCCAAACAACATCGTTAATTTTAACAGATCCGTTTTTCTCAAAGTCGGTATCTTCAAGCAGTCTCACTTCTTTACCTATCAAAGTGTCAATGTTGGTTTTTGCTTGCATATTCTTAAATAACAATTTCTGCGCATATTTTCTTACAAAAATTATTAAAAGTGCTGACACAACAACAAATACTGCTATCTGCACTTCAATATCGATACCGCCAATTCCTGCAAGTATGAAAGGAATCACTGCTCCTGCAGAAAACCATATTGAAACTAGTTCAAAAGTAATTAATTCAATAATGACTGATACGACAATTAC
>USKO01000138.1 GCA_900555365.1 uncultured Bacillota bacterium | reverse complement strand
TATTTATTCTAAATTGGCTCAGATAAAGTTTAACCCAAATTTGTTTATAAAAATTTCCGGAGCGATAAGTTCTGTAATAAGTTTTGGTGGCACAATGTTAATTTACTTTATTGTATATCAAAATAATTTGGCCCCAGCGGATTACATCGCGTTTAATACAGCATTTGGTGCATTTTCATCAGCTATAATGCAGATTTCAAGTATAGTTTTGCTCATAGCAAATCTAAAGCCATCAATTGAGTTATTGGAACCAATTTTAAAAGAAACACCAGAGTCAAATGAAAGTAAAGAAAGAATAGACAATGTAAGTGGAAAAATTGACATAAACAATTTGAAATTCAGATATACTCCAGATGGTCCTCTCATTATAAACGGGCTTAATTTGTCAATAAAGCCAGGAGAGTATTTAGGAATAGTTGGTTCAACAGGTTGTGGAAAATCAACATTGTTCAGATTACTTTTAGGTTTTGAAGAGCCAGAATCCTGAGCAATATTTTACGATGACCAAAACCTTAAAAATTTAGATTTACACAGCGTAAGGAGAAATATTGGAATAGTTTTGCAAAATGGTTCGATGTTCTCAGATAGCATTTTTTCAAATATAACGATAACAAATCCGACAGCGACTTTGGACGATGCATGGGCAGCGGCAGAAAAAGCAGGTTGTGCCGAAGACATAAAAGCAATGCCGATGGGAATGCATACGATGGTAGCAGAAGAAGGCGGTGGCTTGTCTGGCGGACAAAAACAAAGAATAATGATAGCAAGGGCACTTATTTCATCTCCAAACTTATTGATGTTTGACGAAGCAACTAGCGCACTTGATAATATTACACAGGCAACAGTTGTAGAAACACTGTCGAAAATGGACATAACCAGAATAGTAATTGCACATAGATTGTCAACTATAAAACAGTGCGACAGAATTGTATATTTGCATAAAGGACAAGTTGTTGAAGAAGGAACATATGATGAATTGATGGAAAAAGATGGATACTTTGCAGAGCTTGCTAAACGTCAGATTGTATAGAGGTGAAAATGATGAATGAAAAGTTGAAAGATTTTTTTAAAAAGCTAATAAAAGATGAGGCTTTTAGAGAAGAGTTTGCATCAGCGAAAACAGCCTACGACGGATATACAATGGCAAAACCGTATATAGAAGGTGTAAGTTTTGATGAATTTAAAGATGGACTTACATACATTCATAATAAAATAGAATATAGAAAAGAACTTTTAAATGGAGACATGTCAAAAATATCTGGTGGCACTAATGAATTTTCGAAAGTACTGTTTCTATTGTCGCAATATAAAGATAGCTATTTTTAAACAAATGTGAAATTTATAAAAAAGAGGCGTAAAACATGGAAAACTTTTTAAAGGTACTAACAGAAAATGCAACTGTGAGAGAAGATTTTTTACGACAAACAACACCCGAAGGGGCGTATCTTGTAGCAAAGCCTTACCTTGATGGAATGCCAATGAAAGAATTTGTAGAAAGCTTGCTAGGAATAGCACAAGTAATGGACAAAGCTCAGTCGGAAGGTTTACCTGATACAGAATTAACTAGCGTTTCGGGTGGGGCTCAAGAAAGTGAAGGAATTTTAAATTTCACAAAAGCAATGGAAACTTTTAATGAACATTTTTAAAATTTTAGATTAAGTCAAGGAGGTGATTAATAAATATTGTTTGTTGAAATAAGGAAGTAGGTAAAAAATTAAAAGGAGTGCATAAAAATGAAAGATTTAAAAGCATTTGCAAAGGAAGTATCGAGTGATAAAAATTTAGCCAAGAAGGTAAGTAAAGCTAAAAATGCAGGGGAAGTTGTTTCAATTGCAGCGGATAACGGTTATAGTTTTGATGAAAACGACTTAAAGCAAGTGTCTGGTGGAGCTGGAACCCTTGGTGGTTATGTAGGAGATATAAGCACTGGAGATATTGATGCGAAGTTTAACCTTTTGGACTTTGATTTTTCTAAGGTGGATGCAAAGATTACACAAAATGTTAATGGGCGAGGAAATACAGCCCAAAATACAGGTGGAATAAATATAAATAAGAATAAATAACTTTTTATAAGAAATCCAATGATAAAGTGAAGTTTTTATTTAATGCGTTGTAAATAGCAAAAATATTATTTGATTGTTGCTAGTCGAATATAAATTTTAATAGT
>USKO01000137.1 GCA_900555365.1 uncultured Bacillota bacterium | reverse complement strand
AGGTCATAAGATAATAATAATTACCAAACGCTACTACGCACAAACGCCAGATGAAATTGGATTAAAAATGAGAAGCAATATGGAAGAGTGGTTCAAAAAGCATAAAATTCCATACGATGAAATATGTTATGTGCACTCGAAAAAAAGTAAACTCGACTATGCAAAGCAAACGCAAATTGATGTGCTTATTGATGACTCTATCGAAAATTTAGAGGAAATTTCAAAACACATTCCCGTCATTTGTATGGATAGTCCTCTTAATAGAACATACAAAAATAAAGAAATCGAAAGAGCACATAACTGGAAAGAGGTATACCAAATTATTCACAAATTAAATGCAGCAAAATAAAAAAGTGTTATAGATATGTAACACTTTTTTTAAAATCCGAGTGATATAAGCAACGCTTTATTTACTTCTCGCATTTTGTCAGGAGATAAGGTGGTAATTTTTTCTTGCAGCCTTCTTTTATCAAGAGTTCTAATTTGTTCAAGAAGAGCAACAGAATTCTTTGGAAGATTGTATCTTTCAGCTGGAAGTTCAATGTGAGTTGGCAGCTTTGCTTTGCCAAGTTGGCTGGTTATAGCTGATACAATCACTGTCGGAGAATATTTATTGCCAACATCATTTTGGATTATAAGCACGGGACGAACGCCGCCCTGTTCACTTCCAACCACAGGACTTAAATCAGCATAATAAATTTCTCCTCGTCTTATTTGGCCTGTCATATCCTCCTACTTTTTGTAAATCTATTAAATCGGCTTTTTCTAGAGGAGCTAGTTCATCTTTTATAGCCTTGTATACTTGATGATACTCTTCTTGCTCCTCTACTAGCATAATATGCTCATCACCAGTAAAATTTGCATGTAAAACATAAGAAATATAGTCGCCATATTGTCTTTCGACATTTTTAATCTTTTTATTCAATTTTCTAGAAATCAAATAATTTCTTGCCATAATTATCTCCTATTCCCTCTAGCTTTAAACCTCTTATTTAGTTTGTTTTTTAAAAATAAAAATATTCTTTAAAATTTTGAGAAGAAGGTATTTTTGCTATTTAATTTCAAAAAAACCTAAAAAAATAAAAAAGCACTTAATAACTTTAAGCGCTTTTATTTTATTTCATCTATCTTTACATAATGACTGCGATTGCAATTGCATTTAGCGGCGTATGTGATAAGGACACTTCTATTCTTTTGCCGCTAAAGCAAGCATTATATTTTTCAAGTGCTTTGCCGTGCAAAATAACTATTGGCTTGCCGCTCTCTTCGTGTGAAAGTTCAATGTCTTTAAATACGACGCCGCTTCCCTTTCCCATTTCAAGTGCTTTCATAACAGCCTCTTTCACACAAAAGAGTGCACCAGTGCGTTGGTGCCTTAGACTATCACAAAAAGATTTTTTCACATACTCTTTTTCATTTTCGCGTGCAATTTTATCTAAAAACTCCTCGCTTTTGTCCACCCTCTCAATATCTATCATATCAATTCCGATCATCTGCTACCTCCTCCCATGCTTTTTGAATTTGGCTATAATCAAAACCTTTACCGACCATATGATTATAAAATTTTTGTTTGATCTTTAGGTCAAAATCTTTATTTTTAAGATATTTCCTCGCCTCTTTAAGAGCTTTCTCTTCTTCTAGTTCATCATTTGAAAGCTCGGCTAATTTATGGTCGATCAACTCAGAGTCTATACCCTTAGCTAAAAGATCATATTTAAGTTTTTTTAGGCTTTTAGATGGATAAGAATTGATATAGCTTTCGCAATATGCCTTATCATCTATGTAGCCATAGCTTTTAAGTTTTTCTATTGCTTTTGTCACACATTCGATTGGATAGCCCTTGCCTTTCAAAAAATCATAAAGCATTTTTTCGCTCTTTAGTGATTTCTCGAGTATACTTAAACCTCTGTTAAAGCAAGCATAATCTCCATTTTCGATTTTTAGCCTCTCAAAAAAATCATCGTCATAACTTTGTCCGCTTTTAAGACAATATCTAGCCAGCACCTCGGCCTCAAAAATTCCAAAGTGTTGCTCGTCAAGATATAGATGATAGCGATTGCCATTTCCTATTTTTTTTATTTGCGTAATTTCTTTCAATTCATACTCCTAAACTGGTAAAACATGAGTTGGATGCAATGAATAGAACTCCTCTTTGGTGATTTGAAATTGTA
>USKO01000136.1 GCA_900555365.1 uncultured Bacillota bacterium | reverse complement strand
CCAATATTGTAATCATCCCTCGTGGCATCATTTTGTGGCAAAGTTTTATCACCACACCCCTCGAGAGTTAAAATAGACACGATTGTCAATAAAAATACAAGATATTTCCAATAATTTTTCATAATTTTAGGATGCGCGAAAACAACCTTTTAATACGCCTCTATATCTTGACTTTTCTATTCTCTTTGATTTTTTGATGCTGAGATTTTGTTGATAACATCTGTGTTTTTAGTACATCTGCCCTCTTTATATTAAATTTTGAGAATGTCATAATTGCTAGCGAAAGAAAAATTGCACATCCAAAGCAAACAATCATACCTAGTCCAGTTTGTACCGACATTGCTTGGACTGGCAAGGTAGAGTCAAATTTTATAATATCTAGTAAAAATCCTATTATTAATAACGCGATTGAATTTGCAAGGTTATATGAAAATGTAAAATAACCTGTATATGCACCTGCATTATTTTGCCCTGTTTGATATATTTCAAGCGTGACGCAATCGGCGTACATGGCAAAAGGCAGTGAATACATGGCACCTGCTCCAATTCCACAGAATATAAGGCAAGGAATTGCTAGATAAAACATCGATGATGTGGCAATATAATCACGGAATAGGAATGTAATAAAAATCAAAAAAATTCCTAGCACTATAGTGGACAATGAAATTATTAGCGCTCTTTTTTTCTCAATTCTATTTGAAAGATATACCCAAACTGGTTGAGAGGCAATAGCTCCGCCAAAAAGAGCTATCAGCACAATTGAAATCTGACTGCTTGAAAAATGATAACAATATGTGAATAAATGCATGCCGACAGAAGTTAAAAAGGCAGAAGCTATTGTTGCAAAAGAGTATCCTAGAATTACAGTGCGAAAATTCTTCTTTTTAAGCACATTAAAATAGCCACTTATTAGTTTACTTAACTCAAATTTCTCTTTTGATGTATTTAGAGAATAGATCTTGTTTTTTCTCACATATCGCAGTGTTGAAAAAATCGCTATAAGCCCAAAAAATATTAAAAGCGCCGAATTGATACATGCAATCTTTATATATCCAAGCTGAGTAAACTGCGATTGAATGCTAAGCGAAATGGAAGACATGAAAAAATACATCAGTATATTTGGCAAAATCATACCTATTATATTAAATACAGTCTTGTAGCCTTGGACTTTGGACTGCTCATTGTAATCAGGTGCGATATCAATAGCAAGAGCAGCAAAAGGCGTCCCATAGCAAGTGTTTGCAGTTTCAATAGCAAGCATTCCTAAAAGTAGCCAAAAAAATTTGCCAATTTCAGGCAAAGAAGCCGGCATTGACCAAATACAAATATTTAAAAAGGCTATGACAAATATTCCAAAAAACATAAAGCCCAGCCTTTTCCCAAAAAACTTGTTTCTTGTATTGTCTGACAAGTGCCCAACAAGCGGATCACTTACGCCATCCCAAAGTGATGATAAGGCTATTGCAATGCCCACAAGCGAACCAGAAATGCCCATAACCGCAGTCGCAAAAAACATTATAAAATTATTAAGCGTCGCGCTCATAGAACTATAGCCAAGGCCGCCTATTCCATAACAAAGTTTAGTTGAAAATTTGAGGTTTTTCTTCACTCAATATGATTATGTTTTAAAATTTATATTTATACTTTTTGTGACTTTATTTTATATAATAATTATTGTATTAATCAATATAAAAATAAAAAAACACCGCTTTAAAAGTGGTGCTTTGATGGTGTTTTTTGTTTATATTAATCTATTCTTCGTCGCTAGCCGGCTCAATGTCTGGCTGCTCATCTACCTTTGGATAAAGAAGTCTTTGAGCAATTTCAAACCTAGAAAGATTGGATGGAGCAAGCTCCTCAATTTTTTTATCTATAACATTTAAAAGCTCTTGATTACATTTTTCATTTTCTTCGCCAAGCGGCAGCTGCAATGTGACTCCTTGCTGCGATACTTTCTTATTTGTTTTGATATCTCTATATAGTGCATTCTCAAATAAAATTGATGCGCGATAACCTGTTCCGCTAATAATTTTATATTTGACAGCATCTACAGTTATTTCAATCTTGGCCACAGTTTGTTTTACAAAAGCATCAAGGTCTACTGTAAAGGTGCTATTAAAAGAATTTTCAATAGCCGAAGCAATACTTAAAGAAAAATCCTTGGGCTCTTCATCGACCTCAAGCTCTCC
>USKO01000135.1 GCA_900555365.1 uncultured Bacillota bacterium | reverse complement strand
GGCTGGCGCTGTTTTGAAGGGAGAAGTGCAAGAGGTTAAAAATCTTCTTTTATCACTTTCAAATGAAGATATGGCTAAATGTGTAGATGGCTATAAGAAGGGAAGTGTCAGCGTAGGCAAATTCACAGACCTTAGCAGCGAACTATTCAACCTTGAAAAGAAACCAAAGAGCGAGTTTGTAATTTCACATGAGAATAAAATTACAGTTGTGCTTGATATTACACTTGATGAGGAATTGTTACAAGAGGGCTATTATAGAGAATTTGTAAGAGGTCTTCAAGTCCTTAGAAAGGAAGCAGATTTTAGAGTTGATGAGCGTATCTATGCAAGTTTCAACCCTAAAGATGACGAAATGAAAAATCTGCTTGAAAAATATCAAGATAAGATCAAACAAGAAGTGCTTATTAAAGAGATTTTACCATCAATGAATGATGAAAAGATATCAAAAGAGGTAGAAGTAGGCGATAGCGGCATATTTGTTAAATTTAAAAATTAAGGAGCGATATGTTAATAGCAAAAGAGTGGAAAGATTATGAAGTATTGTCTTGTGGAGATGGAGAAAAGCTTGAAAGATGGGGAGAATACCACCTTTTAAGACCAGATCCACAGGTCATTTGGCACAGCAGCGAAAAACTTGAAATGTTTCCAAAACTTGATGCGAGATATATTCGCTCATCTTCTGGTGGCGGCGTGTGGCAATATAAGAATAAGCTTCCCGGGCAGTGGCAGATTAAGTATAAAGATTTAAGCTTCATCATTAAGCCTATGGGGTTTAAACATACTGGGATTTTCCCTGAGCAAGCGGTAAACTGGGAAGATATGACAAAACTTATCAAAGAAGCAAAAAGACCTATTAAAGTATTGAATTTGTTTGCCTATACCGGCGGCGCAAGTGTGGTCTGCTCTAAAGCAGGCGCCCTTGTCACCCATGTTGATGCAAGTAAAGGAATGGTGGAGCGGGCAAAGGAGAATGCGTCGATTAATAACATTACAAATATTCGCTTTATCATTGATGATTGCAAAAAATTCATTGAAAGAGAAATTAGAAGAGGAAATTTTTACGATGCCATAATAATGGATCCACCAAGTTATGGAAGAGGGACAAATGGCGAGATGTGGAAACTTGAGGACAATCTATTTGATTTCGTGATGCTAACTAAAAAAGTGCTTTCAAATAATCCACTTTTTGTCTTAATTTCTTCTTATACTACAGGTTTACAAGCAAGTGTACTTGCAAATATATTAACGCTCGTTTTTGGCAAAGGCAATATCAATGCCGATGAAATAGGTTTGCCGGCAGGAGATATAGTTCTGCCTTGTGGCTGCAGAGGATTGAAAATATGGAAAAATTGACAATTTTATATGAAGATAATCACATAATAGTTGTAATAAAGCCTCAAAATGTTCCATCTCAAGAAGATAGAACAAAGGATAAGGATATGCTTAGCCTTGTCAAAGAATATATCAAGGAAAAATATAATAAAGAGGGCAATGTCTTTGTCGGTCTTGTGCATAGACTTGATCGTCCTACAGGCGGCATAATGATCTTTGCAAAAACTTCAAAGGCAGCAAGTAGATTAAGTGAGCAGATCAGAGACAACAAGATAGACAAAACCTATTATGCCGTGACATCCTCCTTGCCAAAGGACAAACAAAAGGAACTTGAAAATTATTTAAAGAAGGATGAAAAAAACAATATTGTAAAAATCGTTCCAAGAAGTGAGGCGGGCGCAAAACATGCAAAGCTTTACTACAAAGTTCTGCAAACCAGAAATGATCATGCCCTTGTTGAAGTAAAGTTGTTGACAGGAAGATCGCATCAAATCAGGGTGCAATTTGCTGGCATCAACTGTCCACTTGTTGGAGATGGCAAGTATGGCAGGGACAAAGAGGTGAGTTCAACCAATTTGGGATTATGGGCAGGTAGGATAGAGTTTACTCATCCTGTTACCAAACAAAAGATGATTTTTGCCTATCCGCCACCAGCTGATAAGGAGCCCTGGTCACAATTTTATTTAGAAAAATATTTCATAAGATAAAATAAAAGAGATAAAATTAAAAAAATTGTTAATACTAATATTTTTGATTGCCACGAATCCTTATAAAAAAAACAAGATATATAGCTAGGAATTACACTTTCATTTTTATATATTACACCATCAAGAGCATATTCTACAAATTTGGGTATAATTAC
>USKO01000134.1 GCA_900555365.1 uncultured Bacillota bacterium | reverse complement strand
TGCATTTTTTATTGCACGATTGTAAATTAAATCTGCATCATGATCACGCCAATCAATTGTATCGCGCGTCCACATTATAGTCTTATACCCAAGCGAATCTGCGCAAGATACCGTCAATTTGTCATATGCTCCACTAGGAGGTGCGAACAAGTTCATCTCAACGCCAAGAAGCTCTTTTATAATTGTATGAGTCGTTTGAATTTCATTTAAATTCCCCTCTTCGTCAAGCTTATTGTGATCTTTATGATGATAGCCATGATTTGCAAGCTCGTGTCCCTTTTCATAGATCTTTGTTAGATGTTCTTCATTGAGCACCGCCCAAGTTCCACCAACAAAAAATGTCGTTTTGACATTATACCTGTCTAAAATGTCAAGCATATCATCTAAAAACTCAGTGCCCCAGTAAACATTGATCATAAGTGACACATTGTTACTTTCCTTATCGCCATTATAATAAACCCCGCTTATCGCCGAAGTAGGAATTGCATTTATTCCTGCAACGACAGCAAATACAGCAATAACCCCTACAATTAAGCCAATACAAAGATTGACTGCCCATTTATGAACTTTGATTACACCAAAATGAATTCGTTTCATAGCACATAATATGCTATAAGTTTGCTATTTATGACATATATTAACTACGGCTTGACTTTTGTTTCATTTATTTATATAATTCTATAAATAGTTGAATTTAAAGGAGGCAGTATGAGCGATAAAACTGATAAAGATAGATCTGCTGAAGACAAATTACCTAAACTTTCGCCTGAGTTTATAAAAAAACAAGTGGATTTTATTACAAATATGCACAAACTAGAATTAAATATTGAAGAAGAAGAAAATACAAAAAGACTTCACGAACAAAAAGAAAAGGAAATGCTTGTAAAGTGCGGCATATATGAAAATAATTTTGAAGAGGAAGAAAAAGATCTATAATAATCTCTTTAGCTAAAGAGATTTTTTTTACTATAAAATCACTATTGACATTCCTTTTTTTATGATATGATTTTTATAAGGAGTTTAAATATGAATCAAGCAAAAATTCAAGACAAATTAGATAAAAAATTAAAAATCGCCATATACAAAAATGACATTGAAAAAGTTAAAAAATTAATTGAAAAAGGTGCCAATCCTGACACGCGCATAGTAAAAGGTATTCCTGCGCTGTTTTTGCTGTGTGGTCAAATCATATTGAAATTGCCAAGTAGCTGGCTGACCGTGTTGATGTCAATGAAAATGTATACGGATTAAGTGCCCTTCAACTGGCTTGCGAATGTGACTATCCACAAATGACGCAAATGCTGATTGATAAAGGCGCTGATGTCAACCAACCTGTTTATACTATTGCTGAGCTTACATTACATGGCGTTATAAATGAAAGAGATGAAAATGACCGCTCTTTTAGGTCTGTAAAACTTTTTGGCAAACCAGTAAAAGATGTATTGCATAACAAAGACTTAGCCATTTCCATTCTTTATCTTTAAAGTGTCACCAGCATTAAATTGAAAAACTTGTTGTGCCACTAAAATAGCATATTTGCTATTAGGAATTAGACACTGACAATCTTGTTGTGCATCACCATTCACTTGAAGCACAACCCCGCCATACAAAGTAGAGCCTAAAGTCGTTGTATCACAAGTTGTAGTCATAAAAATTTCATAATAACCACCCTCTTGAATGGTGATTGTATCATTATCAAAAACTAAGCATTCAGCACTATCTGGCGCTTTTAAAATAGTTTGAGGATTGTTAAAAAATGCCCCCGTATTACCATCATAGTGAACTAATAAAAAGAATGTTAAAAAATAAATTAAATTATTGTGGCATATTTAAAATTGTCTTTTCAAAATCAATCTGTCATTGTAATTTAAATCATATAATAATGTTGACTTTTATAGCAAAATAGTTTAAATTATTTATACAATTTGATTAGAATTGCACAAAGGGGTTTTTTATGTTGATAATGTGCCATCCAAAAAATTTCAAACTAATTCAACCTATTAATAAAAGTGAAGAGAAATATTTTAAAAAAGGTATTGACAAAGATTTACTTATTAAGCAATTTGAAAATTGCTATCAATGTCTAAAAGAAAAAAGTGACATTATTTTATTAGACCCGCACCCTCTTTTGCCAGAGCAAGTCTTCACAAGAGATGTGGCTATTAAAATTAATGACAAGTTTTATGCTGCTAAAATGGCCACTTCCA
>USKO01000133.1 GCA_900555365.1 uncultured Bacillota bacterium | reverse complement strand
ATCTTATTCCAAGTGATTCTACATTAAGCCCATCGACTACTTGAGGAATTTCTAATTTCTCAAAATGACCAGTATATTCTATCAAGACTCCATTTTCGTTGACAAAAAAATCATCTATTGAATCATTAGCATTGAAAAGGTCAACTGTATAAAGAGGCGAATTTGAAACAACTGTGCCATTTTCAACTTTAAAGGCAATAAATTTGAAAATTACAGAGATATTAATCGCAATTGGTGCTGTATATAAATTAGAATTTAAATCAGGAGTGCTCCCATCAATTGTATAATAAATGTCATATGTACTATCACTTGATCTAACGGTTAAATCAAAATCTTCTGTAAACTCAATATAATCGCTGTCATTTAGCTGATTTTGTCCATCATAAAAACTTAAAACATCGTTGTTTTTACTCTCAAGGTTAAAGTAACGAAAATCTACCATACCCCAGCCATAAAATTTATCCCGGCCACTTTCACCCAAATCGACTACATTATCAAGCAAACGAGCTTCAATAGTTTTTGCAGAAAAATTAGCCTTAGATCCATTCCAATATTGTTGATCTAAGCATAACAGCGCAATAGCAGCGCTCACATGCGGGGCTGCCATTGAAGTTCCAGATATAACAGCATTGTTGCCTTCGATATAGGCTGAATATATACTAGTTCCGGGAGCGGAAATATCTATCTCTGCGCCAAAATTGGAATATTCATGGTCAAAAATATATGTATTTTCATCATTTTTTAATGCTGAAACTGTTATTGCATAATCACAACTGGCTGGTACATAGTCTTTCGTGTCAAGCTGATCATTGCCGGCAGCAATCACACTTAATATACCATTATCATATAGAGTTTTGAAAAAATTATTAAAATCGGATATAGTATCATAATCATTACTTGCTCCACCAAGACTTAAATTTACACAGCAAATGTTATACTCTTTGCTGTATACTTCAATAATTTTTTCAATAGCAAGCAAACAATTTAAAAAACTTCCTTTCCCGCTACTGTTTAAGACTTTCATGGGCAGTATTTTAACATTGTCAGGCGTAAGCTGAGTGATTATGCCGCTAACATGAGAGCCATGACCATAATCATCCTCAAAATTATATTGCTTGCCAGTGGCAGTTGAAGTATAATAACTATCCCCTACTATTTTCCCATTTTCAATTAAAAATCGATTGTCAAAAAATGAGTGCGATGTATTTACTCCAGAGTCAAGTACTGCTACAACCAATTCTTCGTCGCTTCCATATGCTTGCATATACTGATTTATTACATCTGCGCTGATGGCATCGTAGCCCCAATTTTTATCTGTAGCCTGATCTTTTATACTCTCAACCTCAACATCCAATTGAGAAGCTGCGCATATGCTAGAGTCTATCATAACTGTGATATCTTGATCTTTAATAAGCTGACTATATGCATAATCTGCCACTTGGCAAGATGGATAGCAAAGAACAGTGTAATCTTTATATCCTTCAATTATTACTTGAGCGCCATAGTCTTCTTCAAACTCTCCGCATACTATCAATCTTTTTGATTCAAACTTTGACTCGTTATCTTGACTTTCCGAAGTATTTTTGCTGCCAATATTTATCTCATTTTGAGCGTCAATTTCAAGTAAATTATCTTCTTCTAGCACATTTTCATCATCGCTGCATACTTCTAAAACAGCCTTTTCAAATTCTTTAAAATTATTGGCGCTATATACTCTCTCTGCTGTTAATTCATTGGCGCTTGTCTGTTTGTTGTTTAAAAAATGACCAGAAAAAAGAAGTATAAAAAAAACAAATATACCTAAAACCAACAACGATTTATTTATCTTCTGAACTTTTAGAAACATAAAACCCCTATCTTTAGCAACATAAACATAATAGCTTACACAATATATGTACGAACAAAAATAACAAGAGTATATTAAATAAATTTGATGGTAAATTGTTATGCAAACAAAATTTGAAAGCTATTTTCTTCAATTTCATTTTAACTTTTTAGTAAATTGCTGCTATGCAAATTACATTAATGTCTCCGCTCTGTCCTTTTTTTCTCTTATTATATTTATAACACATTTTTGCTTAAAATTCTATACTATTTTATTATTTTCTTGTATTTTTAAATTTTATCAATATCATTCAAAAAAGAAAATAATAAAATTCAACATTTGATAATATAAACTATGTGATGTTAAAATTTTACTGTCATAAAATTTTATTAAATTCTATCGAATTTG
>USKO01000132.1 GCA_900555365.1 uncultured Bacillota bacterium | reverse complement strand
TTGACCCTAATAATATCCGAATTAGCTCTTATTCCTTTCCATTAATATACTTTCTGCAATTCGGGCATCCATTGCTTTTTAATAAAGGATAAGGATATGGTTTCCATACGAATCCACATATTTCGCATTGACATTCAATTCGTTCGCTTGATTTTGAGAATGGCTTCAATATTTTTATATGAGGAAATCTAATATGTAGCTCATCTTCATAATCTTTTGGATGTTTTACCTCTACGACTACAATATACGCAACCGACTCCTCTGGATCGTACTTCAACTTTTTGCCTGTAAGGAGGGTGATTGGGATTAGTGCATTTCCATAATGCTTCATAATCGGATTTAGGAGTTACCTCATAAGGCGTTTTATCATTCTCAGCGCACCATTCAGCTGCTAATTCGGGGTTTGTCACTGCTAAACTTGTCTCTATAGAGATTTGTTTGCCATGACATATTGCACACCCAGATTTATTCCTGACTCTATATGCAATTGTAGAAGAGAAAACTAGCATCAATGCCTTTGGAAGTGGTACAGCAGAGGATCCGTATAGAATATATAACTCAATGCAGCTTAACGGGTTAAGCTTAATGGGAACAGCAGATTGTCTTATAAAAACTGACTCATATTTAAAATTTATGCAAGATATGGAAATTGTAAGATATAGTTATTCTGCACCTTCAAGAGAGACAAATTGGGTTTTATATATTGATGGTAATGATACAACCTTGACTTTATCAACACAGTTATTTAATATTTTTGGCGGAGAAATTAGCAATTTAAATTTAAAATTTAATTTCTCTTACACTCAAGATAACAATAACTATTTCTCTTTTGTAATCAACAATCGAGGAATCTTAGATAATATTACAATTTTACAGGCAGATTATAATTTATCTATTCAGCAAGGTACAAGATTTCCATATGCAAATACAGCGCTTATTTGCAGAACCAATGAAGGGACAATCAGTAATTGTGTGAATAATGCAAATATTACTATTTCTGCTGTAAAAAATCCTGAATTTGCAGTTTTTGTGGGCATAAATGAGGGATTAATAACAAATTGTGATAATCATGGAAATATCAATGCAAACGGCGAGGCAAAAATTGCAGTTTTTGCAATTTCAAATGAAAAAGATATTACATATTGTAATAGCGATGGTGATATAACTGCTTACCGAGCTGGTGTAATAGCATATTGTCACGCAACATCTGAAATAATCAATATTAACAATTGTAATATTAGCGGCAGTATCAACATTAATGGAGATGTTGAAAAATCTAATTTATTAGGATCGGTTTATAAAAATAGTGCATCAAAAATATATATAAATAATATAAACTATAGCTATGATGGCTTAAATTTAATCGCTATTATTGATGTAACAGGGATGGCAACTGATTTAACCGCTTTGATTACAGATTTGAATGAAATTAAATCATCATGTCCTAATGTAGATTTCGATTCGATAATTCAAAAAAGTTAAGCATAACGCTTAACTTTTTTTAAGATAGAGATAATTTATTCGCCAAATCTAAAAATTGTTAAAAAAGACAGACGGGGAGTCTGTCTTTTTGTATTTCAAAGGCGATAAAAGCTCGCGTGCATACATTAGTTTTGTTTGCAAGTAAATGTTTTTTATGCTTTATTTCTTTTATTATTCAGCTGGAGTTTCAGTTTTTTCTGCAAGAGCTTTTTCATATGCTGCAAGAACAGCGCTCTTGATTTCTTCTCTAGTCTGTGTATTGATTGGATGAGCTATATCCTTATGTTCACCATCTGCAGTTTTTTTACTTGGCATAGAGATAAAAAGTCCTTCTTTTCCAGCAATAACCTTGATATCGTGAACTACAAAACATTCATCAATAGTAATTGATGCAACCCCTTTTAATTTAGCTTCATCTTTAAGTCTAATACGTACATCAGTGATTTTCAAGATTTTATACCTTCCTTTTAGTTAAATTAAGTCATAATCGACTTAAGTATATTCTACATATTTTTTTACAAAACACAAAATATTTTAAGCATTTTTTATAAAAATTTTATTAATTTATGTCTAGAAATAAGAAATTTATCGATTTTTGATAGAAAAATGGGTTCTTTTTTTTAAAAAAGTGTGAACTTTTTAGAGTATAAATTTTATAAAAACAAATCTATAAATTTTTCTTTTTAGCTGTTTTAAGATGCTGATTAAAAAAGGAGAGGGGATGTTCAAGTGCTAAATTTTTGAAATTGTATTT
>USKO01000131.1 GCA_900555365.1 uncultured Bacillota bacterium | reverse complement strand
TATCAAATCTTCTTGTCCGATAAATTTATTATCTCTTATATATAATAAAAGATACTCCTTTATTTAAGGATAATAATTTTTTCTAAAAATGTCAATTATTTATAGTCGCTTTAGGCAATTTGAACAAAAAAAGTCCAAAAGGACTTTAATGAGCGCGTTTTTATAGATAAAAATATCCGTGATTACTTTTTTAATACAACTCCATTATCACATATCATTTTATCATCTTTATAGATTTCCATACGAATTTTATAACCAAGAGCACTACTTTTGCATTTTAAAGTGTAGCTATTTTCGCCGATTTTAAATTCTAAAGTCTCCCCTTTTAATAAATCTGGATAGCAGCTAGAAGAAATCAGCTTGTCATTATCTAAAACTTTTAAATTGCTTCCTGCATTTTTTACAATGATCGTTTTATCTTCAATTTGAAATTTGTATGTTTTCTTCATTAAAAAATATGAAACAACAACAAATATCACTAAGACGCATACAACAGCTATAAGTGCATATAACATTATTTTATCCTCTCTTATTGTGGAAATTGAACAACTGGGGCTGTAACCATTGGGCCTATCTGCGAGTGCAGTGTAAGTTCTGACATTATGCAAGCAATATGACCTGCAAGCACTCTTCCTACAGGACTTGTTTTGAAATATTCTACTGGATCGTCAAGATTGTCATACTCGCTTGTATTTATGATAACTTCAATACCAATCGCAACCTCAATTGAAAAAATACAACTAGGTTCAGGCTTTACATTTCTCTTTAAAATGACTTTTACTGCATCCGATCTAAGACGCTCAAGTTTCATTTCGTCCCAAACACGCATATTGACTGTAGCGCTTGGTTGAGGTTCACTCAGTCTTTGATAGTTAACCTGTTCTATTATAGGTTTAAAATTCATGTTTCTAATTACATTTGCCATATAAAAAATCTCCTTTCATATGTTTTAGTATATCATATTTGAAAAGAGATATCAATAAATTTTAATCTTCTTCATCATTATTTTTTGGATCGCTATAAAATTCCTCTTTCATTATATCAATTCTAATTTTTTCTACAATTATTGAAATAAGTTCACTATTTGTATATTTAAACTTATTCGTATATACAATCACATTATAAAAATCATTTAAACCTAATAGTCCCCCACATTCGTACGCTTTGTTTATTGCCGTTCTAATTGATCGCTCAACAATATTAGCTTTTACATGAAAATATTCCCCAACCTGTGGATATAGTTTTTTGGTAACAAATTGAATCAGACTTTTATCATGATAACATAATATTATAGCCTGTCTCATATAATCAAATCCGAGCGAGCCGGGACTGATCTTCAAACACATTAAAATTGTTGTACATATATCGCGTACTCTGGTGTCCTGAGATAACATTTTTCTTCTCCTATGGACATAATATAACACAAATCTTGATTTTTGTAAAATATTTTACAAAAGTTTTTTAAAAAATATTTTTAGATTTTTACTTGTAATATAATCTCATAATCTATGTTTGGATATTTAATAATAACCTGGCAATCTTCTTCGGGAGCAATCATAAAAGCTAAGTCATAAGTGATTTGTCCACTGGTAATAGAGTAATTAAAAGGCTCATACACTCTTTCGCCAAGATAATCGTAAAGATAAATTTGAAATTGGCAATACTTGCCGCTTAATTGAAGAGTGCCATCCTTAAAGCTCGCACCATGCAGTTCTTCAACTTTGTAATAATAATCGTAGCCGTATACATACACATTGAAAGTTGCCTCCGCCCTCTTTTCGCCAAGCGAAGCTTCAATAGTAACAGTGGCAGTACCTCGATTTAAAGCTGTCAATTTGCCATCCTCAATTTTAATTATGCCGCTATCAGAATAATAGAAATCAATTTGTGCATCTTCGCTAGAAATTTGATAGAAATTGTCGGTGCTTTGACCCACAAAAAGATTTACATCTTGTGCGCTTATAGTTAGCTTTGTATCAGCTTTTGTGTCATCTTTTTTAAATACAAAAAATACAAGCAAGATAATTATACTTGCTATAACAATAAAAGAACTAGCCAAAATAGTTGCCAAAGTCTTTTTGTTCATAACTAAATTTTATCAAAATAAGTCGAAATTCTCAACTATTTCATCGAATTCCACATCGGAAACGGCTATGAGTTCATGCTTGTGCCGCATATGCTTGAGTACGAGTGCGGCTTTACCGCGGGACAGTTCCCGAAATTCGCCGACGAGGTCTAAAAGATCGCAAATCCGACCGAC
>USKO01000130.1 GCA_900555365.1 uncultured Bacillota bacterium | reverse complement strand
ACCGTTTCCGCTGGAGCTTTTCGGATAATATCCGCAAGAAGTTTTGCATTTATCACAATTTCGCCAGGTTCGTCAATTGTCGCAGGGATTTCCGTTGTGATGCCAAGTTCCAAGTCATATCCGCACAGAGAAATGGCATTTTCTTTGGTTTTTATAAGTACACCTTCAAGCGCGGTTAAACAAGACTTTGCAGAAACAGCTTTTTGAACATTCAAAACTGCATCAACAAGAGTTTGGCGCAAACAAGATATTTTCATGAAGAACACCTCATTTTTGAAATATAATAGCAATGAAATAAATAAATTTTAGTAATAATAGTAGGGGCTGTTAATTTGTTGAGATTAAGTTAAAAAGTAAGATTTTATGCGGTTGCAAAATTTTATAAGGAAAGTTTGTTTTTTGTTGAAAAGAATCTGAGTTTCAAACACGCAACAAAATAATCAACTTTAATGTGGAAAGAAATTTGTTAAATGTTGAAGAAAAGTTGAAAAAGAAAATCATCAAAATTTTTCAAATCAACAGAAAGTGTTAAAATGTTGAAGTTTTGTTAACAAATTAACAAAATCAACGATCGCGAATATTTTTGATAATATCCTCAACCATAGCTTTAGTTTTTGAATCTTTTTTCATAGTTTTTTCTACCTGTTGAATTGCATAAACAACGGTAGAATGATCTCTGCCGCCGAATTCTGCACCGAGAGAGCTCATAGACATCTGTGTGATTTCTCGAGCAATATAAATGGCGGTCTGCCTAGCGTTAGAGATACTAGATGCGCGTTTAGAAGAGCGGATATCATCAGAAGAAACGCCAAAAGTTCTAGCAACTTCTTCTATAATTTTTTCTACAGTTAGTGGAGGTGGCTGGTCATTGTTCAAAATGTCCGAAATAGCCGCCTGGGCAGTGGCCATGCCAGGTTTGTCACCCTGCAAAAGATAATAAGCTTTCATTTTTTTAACGGCGCCTTCAAGTTGTCGAATGTTAGTTTTCAGTTTTGTTGCGATATATTCAGATACATTGTTTGGAATATCAATATCTAAAAGTTCGGCTTTTCTTTTTATAATGGCAATTCTCGTTTCAAAATCCGGAGGTTGAATATCGGCAATTAATCCCCATTCAAAGCGGGTCCTCAAGCGATCTTCGAGGGTTTGAATCTCTTTTGGAGGACGATCAGAAGTTAAAACGATTTGTTTATTGGCCTCATATAAAGTGTTAAAAGTATGAAAAAATTCTTCTTGAGTGGAGTCTTTTCCGGCGATAAATTGAATATCGTCCACCAAAAGAATGTCGGTTTTGCGATACTTTTGATGAAATTCGATGGTCGTGCCTCTGCGAATGGCGTCGATGAGTTCGTTGGTAAACTCGTCGCCTTTTATGTAAAGCGTACGCATTTCAGGATGCGTTTTTTTGATATCGTTACAAATCGCGTAAAGCAGATGAGTTTTGCCAAGACCAGAATTTCCATAAATAAACAGTGGGTTGTAAGACCCCGCGGGGTTTGCAGCAACAGCCAAAGAGGCAGCGTGGGCAAATTTGTTGGAAGAACCGACGATATAAGTGTCGAAAGTTAGCTCTGGAACTGCGTCTATAGCTAAGTTGTCATTTTTTTGCGGTTTGTTTTCGCTGTTTGAATTTGGCGTTATAAAACAGATATTTATTCCGTTAGAACCAAAAATTTCTTCAAAAGCGCTGTTCAAGAGAGGCGTGTAGCATCTGGTGAGTGTTTGCTTGTGAAATTCATTTGGAACCATCAGAATAGCGTCGCCAGTGTCGAAGTCAATTTTTACAGGAGAAATGCGACTTATCCAAGTTTTGTAGGCCACATCGGTAATGCGAGTCTTACAGTAAGAGCAGATAAGTTCCCAAGCTTCATTAAAAGATTCCATTTTTTACCTCCAGGAAATTTTTTACGAAGAAAACGTTCAAATTCCTTTTTGTTTAAGTGCGTGAAAATCGTTTTATTTGCGTGTTTTTGAAAAGTCTGATTAACGTTTTTGACATACCTCCACACTTAAACAAGCCTTATTTGCTGTATTTTATGCGCAAAAAGACCTCTTTTTTATTTAAGATAGAATTATACATAATCTAGGATAACACAAATAAAAAATTTTTTCAAATTGATTTTCACTTTTGTCTTTTTTCTAAAGATGTTTTTTGTCCTTATTTTTATTTATTTTCTTGACAAAAGAACTATTTTTGCTTTATAATGTTACCTTGTAAGGTTATACGTGTGAAGGGAGGAGGTTTTTTATGTTGAGAACTTATCAGCCAAAAAAGCTTCACAGAAAAAAGGAG
>USKO01000129.1 GCA_900555365.1 uncultured Bacillota bacterium | reverse complement strand
CTTGGGCAGCACTCCTTTCATAGCAAATAAAACTACCAAAATAGAATCCGGGAAAATCCCTAATTAAGAATCAGTACTTACATTAATAATTTCTTTTCTAAGGCTAGCCGCCTTCCATGCGATATGCAAATCTTTTGCTGGATCAGAGTGCTTATCGCACACTTGAAGAATCATATCGAAGTATGGCTCTCTTTTGTTAAGCCCTAGTTCTCCTTTGAGGTTTTTTCTATTCATTTTAAAGTACACAGAGGTAACCGCAGTCTCGGCACTAGTAATAGCTTCAATTTCATAATCACGCTGATCCATCTCGTTCCTGCATTGTCTTGCCAGAAGACAACAAATAAGGGAAGTAGTAAGGGCCGCCTTCGCCTGTATGCGAGAATCCCCATCGCTTGCAGACTTTTTTGCATATTGATATGCGGTTTTTAATTTAGAGTAGTTTTTGGGGTATATTCTGTAAATACTCTTTGATCGCTGCAGCCAGTAATCCATATCTTGATTCAAATCAGGTTCTAGTTCTTCGTATATGTCAAGAATTAATTTCCCGGCACCTTTGGAATGGCCAAAAAGTTGGTTTAAGGTATCAAAAAGAACGGTTTCAATATACAACCGCCTTTTGGCCCTGTCTTTTGAAAGTTTTGACACAATATATTTAATTGTATTGATAATTTCTTCGCTATCAAGATCCCTCATAAGTGATAACAAATAGTATTTGCTATTGTGGACCAACTTTTCACTTGAGTGGCGAGCTTTTTCACCCTTAGACACAGGAACTCGTTCTATAATACCGTGCATCCGTTCAATAAAATCATCTACATTACGAAATCGAATATTAAGTGCACTAATATCGCTGAAGTATAGTTTATCTTTAATGCACAGCAACATAAGTAATACCAGTTCTTGCTGACTAAACTTTTTGGGAAGGCTATCGAAAATTGAAAAATCAATTTTTTGACCATCACTAAGTCTTTTGAGATAATCAATGTTAGTTTCTTTTGTTTTTCTCCGACTTAATCCATATTTATCGCAAGCAGGGATCAGTTGCTTTATCTCGTCACCTTCAAAACTGGGCGTCAACAATACTGTTTCAGCGTTAAGAGTGTCTGGCAAATAAATATCATTAGTATTTGTAGCAACTACCAATTTATTGTTTTTCTTTTTTAGCAATTTTTCAGAATGAGCCACCAATTGATAAGCGTAATCAGATAATGAGTTGCTATCGAATAAAAAAGAGTCTCTGTACTGTTTTCCAAAATAGAGTGTAATAAATCCTCATCAACCATAAACTCAGAGGGGAAAAAAAGTACAGTGTATTTTTGATATCTTTCTGCCAAGATGCTTAGCACAACAGTCTTTCCACTAAAGCGTCGTCCTCGAACGATAACACTATTGTTATTAGACAGATAAGTTTCAATATTGCCAACACATTCACGCATGACCCGTAGGCTTGATTTATAAAATTGATTTTTTGCGGGATTGAAGATATTTTCACCTGAAAGATATTTAATATTTAAATTTTTATCATCCGGATTTATATCAATGGTTCGAGGGTTGGTGAACTGGTATCTAGCTCCAGCATCTTGGGCAGCAATCTTTTCATATTCAGATACAAATTCACGATAAAATAGTTCATAATCATTTACAATAATGACTGTGTTAATTCCGTACTCTTCAAGATCAAATTCTTCCTCAGGTTCTAGTTGCTTTGTACGGATGATACAACGCAGGATATTAGATGATATATCTTCTTTTACTTGCGAATAAATATATTTTAAATCTGGTTCATTTGCTAAGCTGCAACCTATGTAAAGAATATTTGTTTGAGAATAATCGCTACTTATAGCATTGTAAATTGTCCTGTTGCTACTTGAGGTCAAAAATTCAATATACTGATTTACACTAAATACAATATTTTTTTGCACTTTATATAGTACTTCATGCACTGCATCTCCATGAAGTTTATATACTAACTTCATGGATCTATTAGGTACATTAGCATCCTGATATGGCAATACTGGTGTGTATAAGCCAGTCCTCTCAATTCCGTCATCAACATTGAATGTATAAATATATGCCCATGGTAGCGCAAGGAAAGCAGATAAATACTCAGGAAGTGTAACTTGTGTAAAATAGGTCTCAAAAAAACCCCACCGTTTTTCTTTCGGCACGATGGAAAAAAAGCGTTCGGAAATTTTATTAAAATCAGCACTTGATAAATTAATTTGCCGAATTTCATTTATCATTTTTTTCATAATCTCTGTTGCCTGATTACCATCAGGAACAGTCGCTTTTTTTGACGAACAATTTTTTGTGAACCCCGCCC
>USKO01000128.1 GCA_900555365.1 uncultured Bacillota bacterium | reverse complement strand
GGAGGCAAACTTCAATTTGCTACATCCCTTAGCAAGCAGTTTACATATATCAAAAATAAACCCAGCCAAAAGTCCTGCCGCTAAAATGCTCAAAATGACCGCTGGCTGATTTAGGGTTGGATAAAGCATTCCTCTCTCCTATTTAAATATTCGTTTTAAAAGCGGAACTTTTGCTGCATGGCTATTAAATTTAAGCTGCGAAAAATTACCAGAAAGGCAGACTTCTTTTTCATCGAGATTCAGTTTTTTAACTTCGATATTTTGTCCTAGCACTATAATTACGCTATCTCCAGTTTCAATAACCGCTTGAGAGACTGTCGATGAAACAACTTTAGTTGCTCCTTTAATCTGCAAAAAGTCGCCTTCTAAGTGTAAAATACTATTCATATTCACCTCTGGTTTAAATATATTCGCATAAAAATTAAAAAATGATAGATTTTAAAAGGCGTTTGTTGTAAAATAGAGCTATGAATAAGTTAGCATTTATAAACGAAAAAGAGGACAAGATTATCAACATACTTTTAAGAAAGGATTTTTCTTACAATCATGCCTGCAAGCTTCTAAGAAATAAAGATGTCAGAGTGGATGGAGTGAAGATTTCAGACAATCTGGAAATTGCAAAAGGCAGTGAAATTGTAGTATTTTATGAAAATCTAGACAATGTTAAAAACATCGAAAAAGTCTATGAAGATGAAAATATTGTGATAATAAACAAGCCACAAGGCGCAGAAGTGACTGGCGAGAGCGGGCTTGCTAAAAAACTTGGGCTGATCGCCGTGCATAGGCTTGACCGCAATACAACAGGGCTTATGATTTTTGCCAAAAATGAGATCGCTGCCGGCGAACTTATCAGCGCAATTAAGACTCATAAGATAGAAAAAGTTTACATCGCAGAAGTTGTAGGGAACTTGAAGTTTAAAAATCAAGTCTTAACTGCCTATCATATGAAAGATAGCAAAAATAGCTTTGTAAAGATATATTCATCCCCTGTAAAAAACTGCAAGGAAATTGTCACTAAATTCAATACCCTTAAATCTTCTCCCTCTTCTAGCACCATTGAATGCACTCTTATCACAGGTAGGACACATCAAATTCGTGCACATCTCGCATTTCTAGGTCATCCAATCATTGGGGATGGAAAATATGGCAAAAACGAAGACAACAAAAAATTTGGCGCTAAATATCAGCATCTTCACTGCTACAGACTAATCTTTCATGTAAACGGCATGCTTAGTTATCTCAATGACAAAGAGTTTTTAAGTTATCCAGATTTCTATAAGCCCAAAGAAAAATAGCAAAATCAATTAAAAATTGGCAAAAATTAGAATCAAAATACAGATAACTTGGTTTTTAATATCAAAAATGCACTAACTTTTAAGGAGAAAAAATGTACTTTTCAGATTACTCTTCGCCACTTGGCAAAATGTATATGATAAGCGATGGAGAAAAACTTTATGCTCTTGTCTTTGACGGACAAAAATATTTTGATTTTGACCAAGCGAGGCTAAAAAGAAATGACCGTCTTGAAATTTTTAATATGGTCAAGTCCTTTCTAGATGATTATTTCAACGGAAAAGAATGTCACTTTGAGGATAGTTTACTTGAACTTGAAGGAACTAGCTTCCAAAAAGAGGTCTGGCAAATTTTACTCAGCATTGATTATGGAAAAACTGTTACATACAAAGATATTGCATTGCAGATGGCACAATCTAGAAAAATTAAGCATATGTCTTCGCAGGCAGTTGGCGGTGCAGTTGGAAAGAACCCTATCGCTATAATTGTGCCTTGCCATCGCGTTTTAGGACAAAACAAAAAACTGGTCGGATATGCAGGTGGAATAGATAAAAAAGCGGCACTGCTAAAAATCGAAGGTATTTTAAAAAATTGACAAATAAGGGCTGCATAGAAGATGCTTGTTAGACACTAATAAAAGCAAGATCAACAAACTTAATACGAGTATGCGCCGAGTTAGAGTAATTTCCATCTTACAGCTTAAAAATGTCTTGTTGAAAGAGGAAGAATAATAAGCCTTTGTCTTGTAAAAACATCAAAAAAGTGCTAAACTTTTATTAGCTGTCGAGGTGTAGCGCAGAGGAAGCGCGTGCGGTTCGGGACCGTAAGGCCATGGGTTCGAATCCCATCACCTCGACCATAAATTATCAATGCTAAAAGAATAAATTAAAAAGCAAAGACCATTGCTTCTTAACAAATTGACTTTCATGCAACATTTAAAAAAATTAACACAAAATGTAAAAATATTTATTTAAATTAAAAAAATCAAACAAAAATTGCTTGATTTTTTATTATTTTGCAATAAAAATATTAAA
>USKO01000127.1 GCA_900555365.1 uncultured Bacillota bacterium | reverse complement strand
CTAAGCGAACAAAAAAACTCTGGTTAAATTGATTTAACCGACCCTTACAATCTTCGCTTAAATTGTAAAAGGGTTTCAAGCTAAGCGCTCTTGCACTTAAATAGTCTTGGTTTAAGTTGCAACAATTAAAGACTTGTTAATAAAAAGATTGTTTATGGTCGTTTTATTAATGAAAGAAAAGCATAAACTAAACATGTAGAAAAGTTTTGAACAAGTTTTTCGGAAGCGGGTTCAATTACCGCCGTCTCCACCAAAGAAAGTAAGTCGATAAAAAAAATAAGCCTAAAACTAATAAAAGGAAGTGAAAAGTTATGGGAAGTTCAGTAATCATTACAGTCGTAGTTGTTCTTGCTATCATTGTTGCGGGAGGATTCCTTCTTTATTTCATGGGAGACCTTTTTATGAGCCTTGCACACAAGGGTAAAGATGATGCGGCTATCAGAGAAAAACAAGAAAAAAGAACAAAAGCTCTTGAATAGAGATTAAATGCTCTTGAAAACAGCAGCGAAGCAAAAAATGATCCTCAGATTGCTACAATCTTATATAATGGTGCAGTTGTAGAAAACTATAATCCAGAAGAGGAAGAGAAAGCTGAAGCGGTAGAAGAGCAGGTAGAAGAGCCAGCAGCTGAAGAGAGTGCAGTAGAGAGCGAACAGGAATCTACTGAAGAAGAACAAGTAGAAGAGCCAGCAGCTGAAGAAGAGGATGATGCTTCTGATTACATCAAACAGCGTCGTGCTGAGCTTATGGAAAGACTTGCAAGAATGCAGCAAGAAGAAGAGGAAGAAGCTGAAGAAGAGGAAGAAGAGGTTGACTTAAGCGAATCTGAAGAGGAGCCTGCTGAAGAAGTAGCTGAAGAGCCAGTTGAAGAAGAGTCAAGCGAAGAGACAGCTGAGGAAGAAGCCCCAGCAGTTCCAGCAAGCAATATTTCTCTTGAAGAACTTGAAAAAGAACTTGCAGATGCTCAAGAAAAACTCAAAGCAAACGAAAAAGAACTTCGTCAATGCAAGAAAGAGTTTATTCCACTTAGAAGAGTTAAGAAGACACTTGAAAGCGATGAAAAGAAACTTCGCAGAAAAGAAGCGCTTGTTGCAAAACAAAAAGTTGTACTTTATGGTGTAAATAACTACTCAGATATTGATGAAGAAAAAGCAAAGAAACTCGCAGAAGACCTTGACCTTCTTGATGGTCTTAAGCTTTCTGTACAACATTGCGAAGAAGTTATGTCTAAGAATGCAGAGAGATATCCACTTCTTGAAAAGATTTTCAACTTGCTTTCTTCTCAAAATGCAGAACTCAAAGAAAACATCAAAAACTTGCAAGAAGCTATTGATGAAATTAAAAACAGCGACACTGACACTACAGATGCTGAATAATCCTAACACACAAAATATATAAAAAGCGTAGAGACATTCTACGCTTTTATTTTTCCTATTAAAAATATGTTGTTTCCTATGTACTAAAGTATACAACCTATTAAAAAATAAATTTATGACAAAGTATTGTCAGGAAATAAATATTTAATTTTTCTTAGCGAAAGCTTTATCTTTTGTAATTTATATTAAAATTTTGAGATCAAATCATCAAAACTACATTCTAAAATTTTAAGCATCTTTACAATATTGCCAAGTGTAGGTTCTCTTTCTGCAAGTAGCCATTTAGAGACACATGAAGCGCTTACACCCATCATTTTTGCAAATTGAAATTGTTTGATTCCCGCTTCATTTAGCATATTTTTAAGATTTTTTGCAAAGCTTTCTCGTACTTTTGTTGAAGTGCTCATATTATATTAATAGACTAAAGTTTGTCATTTTATACAAAATTTACTTTTGTACAGCAATTTTTTTATATTTTTTAAGCAATTACTCTAATATTGTTTTAAGTAAATTTTATTTTTTTTATTAAATATTATTTTTTATCTCTGTTATTGGAATTTATGGGCAAATTCATTTTGAAATTTGCTTATTTTTCGTTAAAATAATTTTTGGAGGAAAAAATAATGAGTTGTCCAAAGAATTTAACAGGTTTTGGTCCATCGCCTATTCCAGAAGAGGCTAAATGGATACAATTAAAGGATATTAAACAGGTCAGCGGATTTTCGCACGGCTGCGGAATGTGTGCTCCTCAGCAAGGTACATGCAAACTGACTTTAAATGTAAAAGATGGAATAATCCAAGAAGCATTAATTGAAACAATTGGATGTTCAGGAATGACACATTCAGCAGCAATGGCAGGAGAAATTTTAACAGGAAAAACAATATTAGAAGCATTAAATACAGACTTAGTATGTGATGCAATAAATACTGCTATGAGAGAATTATTCTTACAAATAGTATATGGA
>USKO01000126.1 GCA_900555365.1 uncultured Bacillota bacterium | reverse complement strand
CTCAACTAAAAAAATATGACGATCTAGTCAAATCACAATTTATCGAGATGTTTGGGAATGTTTTTACTCAAAAAGCGGTACATACACTTGGAGATTATATTTCAGATAAAACTGATAAAGTAAAAAAAGATTATTTACATGAAAATATTAAATATGTTGATATATCTTCAATAGATAATACTCAAAATGAAATTACTTCTTATACAACATACAAAACACAAGATAGACCATCAAGAGCTCAACAAATAGTTGAAGATGGAGATATTGTTATTTCAACAGTAAGGCCCAACTTAAACAACGTTGCAATGATAAAAGACGATTTTGAAAATATTGTAGCATCAACAGGATTTTGTGTTTTAAAAAAGAATATGCAAGTAAATGAATATTTTATTTTTACGTTAGTAAAAGATTCTAGATTTGCTGATTATTTATCAAAATTAACAACGGGTGCTAGTTATCCAGCAGTTTCAAATAAATCTGTACTTAATTTTAAGATAGATATGCCACCAATCGAGCTCCAAAACAAGTTTGCTGAAATTGTTAAACACATCGATAAATTAAAATTTACTCTAAAAGAAGAGATAAAAAAACTACAAGAATGTTATAATTCACTTATGAAAGAGTATTTTGAGTGAGAAATCTAGAAAAATTAACAAAAAAATGCGATAATATTCTCATTTAAAAGGAGAAATATTATCATGAAAGAAGAACTAATGACAAATATCGAGCAAGAAATGATGTCTGTGCTTGATAATGCACAAATGGAACAATTAAAAAGAGTGTTAAAACATTGTTTTTATAATGTAAAAGTCACTTTTGAAGAACAAGACATCGAAAAAGAGTTAAACAACAACAAATTATTGGGCAGTTTTTTATCATCCAAGCATATTGAGGGTTGTTCAGCAAAATCATTAAAATATTACCGCTCAACAATAGAAAATATGTATAAAAGTGTTAAAAAACATGTAAAACACATTACAACTGACGATTTACGAGAATATTTAGACATTTATCAGAAGAAAAATAATGCAAGTAAAGTCACAATTGACAATGTTAGGCGCATATTTTCAAGTTATTTTGCTTGGCTTGAGGATGAAGATTACATTATTAAGAGTCCTGTTAGAAGAATCCATAAAGTTAAAACAGGTAAATCAGTAAAAGAAACTTATACCGATGAAATGCTTGAAATAATGCGTGATAGCTGTGAAAACATACGAGATTTAGCCATGATTGACCTGTTAGCATCAACAGGAATGCGTGTTGGAGAGTTGGTTACACTTGATATTACCGACATTGATTTTGACAATAGAGAGTGTGTTGTTTTTGGCAAAGGCGACAAAGAAAGACGAGTTTACTTTGATGCAAGGACAAAAATACATCTTTCAAACTACATAAAAAGCCGAAAAGATGATAATCAGGCACTATTTGTTACTCTTCTCGCCCCTCACCAACGCTTAAAAATAAGCGGAGTTGAGATAAGATTGCGTGAATTAGGTAGAAAACTAAATATTCCAAAAGTTCACCCACATAAATTCAGAAGAACACTCGCTACAAGGGCAATTGACAAAGGAATGCCAATAGAACAAGTCCAAAAATTGCTTGGTCATACAAAAATTGACACTACTTTGCAGTATGCAATGGTTGATGAAGCCAATGTTAAGCTTGCTCACAAGAAATATATTTGTTAGGTTTCAAATCACAATTTATCGAGATGTTTGGAGATCCTGATTTATCACAGCAGAAAGAATCATGGGATGAGTTAGAAAATGTTGGAGAAATTGTTGGTGGCTCTACTCCGAAAACATCAATAAAAGAGTATTGGGATGGAGATTTGAATTGGTTCACTCCTGCAGAGATTAAAGAAAATGATTTTATTGTTAATCAATCTGAAAGAAAGATAACTGAACTAGGAGCAAAAAGTTGCTCGTTAAGAAAAATGCCAATTAACACTGTAATTCTATCCTCTCGTGCGCCAATTGGAAAAGTCGCACTAGCAGGCTGTGAATTCTATTGTAATCAAGGATTCAAAAATATTGTATGCAACGAGAACTTAAATCCTATATTCCTTTTAATGCTATTGAAATATAATAATGAGTATTTGAACTCTCTTGGTAGAGGAGCAACTTTTAAAGAAATATCAAAAACTATTGTTTCAAAAATTAAAATACCAACCCCACCAATTGAACTGCAAAATCAATTTGCTGACTTCGTTAAACACATCGATAAATTAAAATTTCGTGAAACTATAACAAAATTAAAAAATCTATGTTATAATATTTTTAATATTATACAATCCAAAAACTTAAGTGAGGTAAAAAAATGACAAACTTTGAATATTTAAAAGAGTTAAAAGATTTTAAAGAAT
>USKO01000125.1 GCA_900555365.1 uncultured Bacillota bacterium | reverse complement strand
ATTAGCATAAGCATAAGGACACCTTGCACTGCAGCCAAGACAAAACAAGTGACAGCTGATGCGTAATGGTATTTTTCTTTCTGAGTTTTAATAGGCTTCTGCTCGGTTTTATGTTTCTTTCGATAAACTATTTCTCCTATCGCATAAATTAGAACGGTTAAGCAGAAAATTATAGCAACAACTATTAAAAGATGCCAAGGATATGGCACATGAAGACCAATGTCTTCCATAAGATCGCAAGCTAATGAATATGCAAAATTTTGTCCGCTATAAAGACTCATCATCATAGCAAAACAACCCACATACAAAAAGCCTAAAGCTGGCATCCAAATATTTTTAATTCTTACCTTAAGTTCGCCAATCTTAACAAGCCACAGCGGAACGAAAATAAGCAAAGTATGAGTTAAAACCGTTTGTATATTGCTAAAATGGAAAAATGGCATGCTTCCATCCATTAAGTCTGGATAAATGAAAGTTAAAATTCCACCAACCATTGCTGTTCCGAGTAAAATATTTTCAAGAATTTTTATAATGATATGATTTTTGTTTTTTGCAAAAGCGCTTACATATAAGGTTATGATAGTAGTCCAGGTCATTATCGCACACATTTGGAAAGAGATATTCCACCACCAGTCAAATCCGTCGATAGAGCCGTAAAGATGAATATGCTGACATATCTTCCAAATTATTCTTCCAAGCTCTAAGACTAAAAGCAAAGTTGCAAGAACAATTTTGGTAATTTTTTGTCCCTTCTCAGTCTTGCTATTTAGTGCCAATAAAAGACCGACAATAACTAGAATGACAAAAAGTGCTAAAAATAGATGGTTGATATTAAAACGCCAATCTATATTTGAGGCTAAAGCCACATCAAAACCAAAAAAATAGTTCATAATCTTCTCCTTTCTTTATTGTGATAAAATTGCTATTAAAAGTCAAATAAAAATATAAACATTATTTAATTAATTTAATTTGACAAAATACAGCAAATTAATTATCATTAAAGCTAGAAAGAGGTGTAAAATGGACTGGGGACAAATTTGGAATGATATAGTAAACTTTTTCAAAACAAATGCTTGGAATATTGTCATATTTTTTGCAGTATTGTTTATTGGCATAATTATTGTCAAACTTTTAGTAAATGTCATCAGAAAAATTTTGAAAAAAACAAAAATGGAGCCTATTGCGGTTGGATTTACTTGCGGAATTATAAAGGTTTTATTATATCTTGTACTTGTGCTTGCTCTTTTAAGTATAATAGGTATAGAACTTACCGGTATTTTAACTACTTTAAGCGCTATATTCTTGGCTGTTGGTTTAGCTCTTCAAAACATAATTGCAAATGTGGCTAATGGCATAGTGCTAGTATCTGCAAAAATGTTTAAAAAAGGTGATTACATAAAAATAGGCAGTGAAGAGGGTAATGTAATAAAGATAAACTTTTTGTTTACCACTATTTTGACAGGCGACAATAAGAGAATTACCATTCCAAATTCAACAATTGTTAATGGAAATGTTATTGATTATGATTCTGCCAAAACTAGAAGGGTTGATATCAAGTTTAGCGTTGCTTATGAAAGTGATGTAGAAAAAGTTAAGAAGATTATCAAGGATGTGATGTATAGCAACGGCAAAGTTTTGTTAAATCCAGAGCCTTTTTGTAGACTTAATGCCTTGAATGCAAGCAGCATCGAATTCATTTCAAAATGTTGGTGTGACAGCGAAGATTATTGGGATGTCTATCATGATTTGATTGAAAATGTGTATAACGAACTTAAACGCAATAAGATATCAATTCCATATGACCAGATTGAGATTAGAGAGCGAAAAGACCATCCAGTTTTGCCTGTTGTTGGCAAGGGCTTACCTAAACGAGTGGAAAAAGTTAGGGCAGAGAATCATACCATTGATCTTGAAAATATGAGCTTTGGAGATATATTTAAAGGTCATAAAAAGAAAAAATCAAACAAATTTGTTGACAAGATCAAGAAGAAAAATGCTACAGTTAAAAACACAAATAAATACGCTTTAAATAAGACAATTAGAAATGGAAGTTTAAAGGCTGCAAAATAAGGGGTGATTATGTGCAAAGAAATTTTAGAATTACTTGAAGGCGTCAGTGCGGCAAATAGCGCTTTTATTAGAAGTGAAATAGCACTTAATGATGGCGACATTGAGGCTAGTCAAAAATATAGCAAGGAAGGACAAACTTTAGTTAAAAGCATGATAAAAGACACCTTTCAAGAGGTGAAAGAAGAATTTGAACTTGATGAAGAAGAGTGCAATGATTATGATTATCCTAATAATTTAGAACTTATAAAAGCTCTTAATGACATTGCCATGAATAGTGCGCTATATCTATCCTCTAAAGATGATGAAA
>USKO01000124.1 GCA_900555365.1 uncultured Bacillota bacterium | reverse complement strand
GTGGGACGAAATGAGCTTGATGAAAGTGCCTATGATTTTTACAAAAAAATGATTGATATAGCAGATTTTGTAGGAGTTGAGGGCGAGGTTTATGTTACGCAGACAGGGGAAGTTACAGTAAAAGCAGAAAAAGTGACTTTGCTTTCAAAATCTCTTCGTCCTTTGCCTGAAAAATTCCACGGACTTAGTGATACTGAAACAATTTACAGACAAAGATATCTTGATCTTATAACTAATGAAAAATCAAGAGAGGTTTTCTTGACGCGAAGCAAAATAGAATCATTTATAAGACGCTATCTTGAAGACAATGGGTTTTTAGAGGTTGAAACACCAGTTCTGCAGACTAGTGTATCTGGCGCAAGCGCTAAGCCTTTCTTTACCCATCATAATGCGCTCAATATTGAATGTAACTTAAGAATTGCAAAAGAGACATGGCTTAAACAGTGTATTTGTGCTGGCTTTGATAGGGTGTTTGAGCTTGGAAAAGACTTTAGAAATGAAGGAATGGATCCTTCGCATTTACAAGAGTTCACTCAAATAGAATGGTATGCAAGCTATTGGAATTATGAAGATAATATTAAGTTTTTCCATGATATGATAATCAAACTTTTAAAATCATGTTTGGGGACAACTCAGGTATCATACCAAGGCAACACGATTGAGTTTGACAGCGACTGGCCAAGAATCAATTATGTAGAAAAAATGAGAGAGCTTTTAGGTTTTGATTTCTTATCGGAAACAGATTTAAATTCATTCAAAGATAAAGTTGTGAAAAGCGGGCTTTATGGTTACGGCGAACTCGAGGAATGTAAATCTATAAGAACCTTAATTGATTATATTTATAAACGCAAAATTCGTGAGGGAATAGTCAATCCAACCATTATCTACAATTATCCAGCCGAGCTTATTCCTCTTGCAAGACGCAATGATAAAGATGAGCGTATTATTGATGTATTTCAAATTGTTGCAGGTGGAGCTGAACTTGTTAAGGCATATTCAGAGCTTGTAGATCCAATTGTTCAACGCGAATTACTTGAAAAGCAGTTGCTTGAAAAAGCAATGGGTGATGATGAGACTATGGATGTGGATGAAGATTTCTTACTGGCTATGGAACATGGTATGCCTCCTATTTCAGGTCTTGGTTTTGGAATAGATCGTTTTGTTCAGTTTATATTTGATCTTCCAAATATCAGAGATACTGTATTATTTCCTCTAATGAGGTAATTATGGACTTAAAAACAAAAGAAATAGAAGAGGGGCTTGACAGATTGTTTCCAAGTCCAAAATGCGAATTAAATTATAAAAATAATTATGAGCTTTTGGTTGCAGTAATCCTGTCTGCTCAATGCACCGATAAAAGAGTTAATATAGTGGTAGGGGAGCTATTTAAAAAATATGATACGCCCCAAAAAATGCTTACCTTAACTCAAGAAGAACTTGAAGAGAAAATACATTCTTGCGGGTTTTATCACAATAAAGCTAAAAATATTTTGTCTATGAGTAGGGATTTAATAGATAAATTTAATGGAGAAGTTCCTCAAGATTTAGAGCAGTTGCAAACACTAGCGGGAGTCGGGCGTAAAACCGCAAATGTTGTTTATAGCGAAGCTTTTGGCGGAGATGCAATTGCGGTTGACACCCATGTATTACGAGTATCAAATAGATTGGCACTTGCTTCAACTGACGACCCTTATAAATGTGAACTTGCTCTTATGAAGGCTTTTGATAAATCAAAGTGGGGGAAATTGCACTTGCAAATGGTACTTTTTGGTAGATATGTTTGTAAAGCTCAAAAACCGCTATGCCAAGAATGTCCATTTACAAAAATTTGTAAGTATTATTTGCAGCATAGACACAATATATAGTATAAAAGAGGTAATTAATGTTTTTAGATAGAGTAAAAATAATGATAAAAGCTGGCGATGGCGGAAAGGGATCTGCCTCTTTTTTACGCAATGCTATGACCGCCAAGGGAGGCCCAGATGGAGGCGAAGGCGGCAAGGGCGGCGACGTTATTTTTAAAGTAGACAAAAACATAAATACATTATATGATTTTAAATTTCATAAAAAATTTGTGGCTGAAAATGGTGGAGATGGAGGGAAAAGGCTCAAAACTGGAGCCAATGGAAAAGATGTAATAATCAAAGTGCCATGCGGAACAGTTATTTATGATAACGAAACTGGTAAGGTCATTGCAGATTTATATAAGGAAGACGACGAATTTGTAGCCTTGCGTGGTGGCAAGGGCGGTCATGGAAATGCTTATTATAAATCTTCTATAAAACAAGCGCCTCATTATTCTCAAACTGGTGAGATTACAAAGCTAAGAGAGGTTATTTTAGAGCTTAAAACAATTGCTGATGTTGGATTGGTAGGATTTCCTAATGCAGGAAAATCTACTTTG
>USKO01000123.1 GCA_900555365.1 uncultured Bacillota bacterium | reverse complement strand
TTTTTAAAAACCTGGTAGATTCATTTCCTAGTCGCTCTTTTTTAGTGATTGATTTTCCTCCTTTTGGCAAGAGTGAAAAAGAGATAAAAGATTGGAACATTTTTACATATGTTGGAATGCTCATGAGTTTATGTGAACATCTTGACATAGAAAGCTGTGACCTTATAGGCCATTCTTTTGGTGGCCGAATTGCAATAATTTTATCCGCTGTCAAATGTTCATTTGTGCATTCTTGCATATTATTAGGAAGCGCCGGTATGAAACCAAAACGCACCCTCTCCTATCATATAAAAGTGATCAAATACAAGCTTTACAGGCGTCTAGGCAAAAGCACTGCTCTAATGGGATCAAGCGACTATCTCGCGCTGTCGCCAAATATGAAAAAAATTTTTGTAAGCATAGTCTCAACTTATCTTGAACAATACAGTAAAAAAATGAGCTGTCCTTGTCTTTTAATTTGGGGCGAAAATGACAAAGAAACACCCGTCTATATGGCAAGACGGCTTAAACGCAACATCAAAAATTCAAAGCTATGCATAGTTAAAGACGCAGGCCACTATGTATTTTTAGATAAGCCGTTAAAAGTTTATAGCGAAATTGAAAACTTTTGGGAGGAAAATGGATGATTTATGTGTGCATATCTATATGTGAAATATTGTTTTTAGCATGGAGCTATTTCTTTGTTAAAACCTATCAACTAGATGGCTATGATATCAAAACTTTTTTGAAAGATGCTGTGGAATTTAAGCTTTCTTTTGGCTCTAAAAACAAGCTTGTCTTTACTAAACGAATGATAAGGTTTATCATATGCCTATTTATTATTTCCACTGCACTTTTTAGCATCATCAATATTTTTGTGCACAATCCTTTCCTCAAGGCGCTCGATTGTCTTGTTATCTATATATTTGTGGCGATTTTGATATCCATTTGTCATTATGTGATGCTTCCATTTGAAAACCTTATCAAAAAGTTTTATATTCACAAGGCAAAAGTCAAACTTTCCAAGCTAAGCATAATCAAAATTGGAATTACTGGCAGCTATGGAAAAACATCCACCAAGAATATTCTTTGTGCAATGCTTGAAAAACAATATAAAGTTTTAGCCACCCCTAAAAATTACAATACAGAGATGGGAATTACAAAGACCATTTTAAACCAACTTGATGATCATGACATTTTTATTGCCGAGATGGGAGCAAAACACAAAGGAGATATTGAAACTTTAACGAAACTTGTCAAACCCAAATATGGAATAATAACCTCTATTGGTGCGATGCATCTTGATACTTTTAAAAATTTAAAAACAATAGAAGATACCAAAAATGAGTTGCCACTTGGTCTTGAAAGTGATGGATTTATGGTTTTTAATGGAGATAGTCCATCTAGCAAGCGGCTCTATGACAAGTTTACTGGAGAAAAGTATTTGACTTGTGATGAAGGCGGCTATGCATATGCAAAGAACATCAATGTAAGTGCGGATGGATCTAGCTTTGACCTTGTGATTGATGGCATAGTAGCTTCCATGCATACAAAGCTTCTTGGCAAATTCAATATAGACAACATTGTCACTGCAGCTGTGCTTGCTTACAAGCTTGGCATATCTATTGAAGACATCAAGGATGCAGTTCGAAAACTTGCTACTACTCCCCACAGGCTGGAGATTATCAAAAACAATTATTGTACCATCTTAGATGATGCCTATAACAGCAATGAAATTGGCTTTACGCAGGCGCTTGAAGTGCTTGACAAGTTTAATGGAGTGAAGATAGTCATAACTCCAGGGCTAGTTGAAATGGGCTCCAAGCAAAGCGAAATCAACTTTTCTCTTGGCGGAAAGATTGCCGATGTTGCTGACTATATCATCATAATGAATGAAATTAACAAAAATTATCTTCTTTCGGGAGCGATTTCGCATAATTTCCCGCGTGACAAGATATTCTTCGCGTCAACGCGCAAAAAACAAAAGGAAATCCTGGAAAGATTGATGATAAAGGGCTGCGTCATTCTATTTGAGAATGACTTGCCTGACAATTATAAATAAGGAGAAAAATATGTTTAATATCGCTGTATTTTTTGGTGGTAAAAGTGTTGAGCACGATATATCAATCATAACTGCCATGCAGGCTATGCGCGGACTTAAAAATTATAATGTCATCCCCGTGTATATTTTACCTGATGGCAGATTTGTAACTGGAAAAAAGCTAAAAAGAAGTCAAAGCTTTTTAAATTTCAAATTGTCTGGATGTCGATTTCTAACTTTTGAAATGGGCAAGGCTAATTTGCTAATTTTGTCTAAGAATAAAATCAAAGAAAAAATTAAGATTGACGTTCATGGAGCTCCGGATACTCTTCAGCCAAGCGATGCTTATCGTGCTAATATGGCTTTATCTAACGCCCTTGAGCAAG
>USKO01000122.1 GCA_900555365.1 uncultured Bacillota bacterium | reverse complement strand
ATTGACAATCAATTTGTTATAATTTTAAGCCTATTTCGCGACTGTCCCTATATTATATGCTGATAACAATTATGAAGTTTCTCCCAAAACTACCCATCGGAAAATTATCGAGTCTGCATTGATTGAAAATGGCAATCAATTCATAACTATCCCTAATTTATGCATATACATCAATGCAACATACGAGTTAGTTTTTAGCGAAGATGAAATAAACGACATTATAAAATCCCCAAAGAATTCAGGATTTGAAATATCCTCAAATAAAGGGAAGCTAATAGTTCGTCTTACTAATGAACGTGAAGATGTTCTACGTTCTAAAATTAAGGATAAAACAATTGATGATTACATTGTCGAATTTGAGACTTTATTTAGCATATCAGCCAAAGAATTGATATACAAATTTTTGTACGAATTATTTAGTAATGATGTCGGTAGTTTTCAAAAACTCATTAACGCAAAAAAACAGACAACGGAACAATTTAGGGTTAATCCACAAAATTATAGTGATTCGGAAAAAGACATTATCAATAATTTTTTAAATTGGGAGCAACCATTTAAAGACAAAGCTATTTTTGATATTTCAAGTTATGCTATTGAGTACAGCATACTAACAAATAAAAGCAATAGCTTATCGTTTCAAAGTTTAAGGAATAAACAAATTTATTTGGATGCCAATGTAATCTATAGAGCATTAGGCATTAATGGAGAAGCAAGAGAGGTTTTAACAAAGACTTTTTTACAGAAATTTAATGATGTTGGCGAGAAACTTATAATTACAAAATTTACAGAAGAAGAGTTTAAAGACAGCATAAAATTCCATATAAATAACATTAGACGATTTAACAATCCCAGAGTATCTTCTTCTGTGTACGTTGAAAATAGTTTTAACGAAGAAATATGTAATTTTTATCATAAATGGAGGTCAAAAAGAGTTAACAGTAGTACGGATTTATTTTTAGCTCATATCTACAATTTATATGATGAGTTTGTAAAGAAATATAACATAACCATCGAGAAAAAATGTCCATATAATATTGAAGATGAGCATATACAATCGCAATTGCGGGAAATGAGTGCCCAAATATATTCACAAAAGCAACAACAGGACAATACTGCTTATGAGAATAGTGCTTATATTGACGCCGAAAATACTTTATGGATAGAAACAAAAAGAGGTAATAAATGTAATAATATCCATGAAACAGGATATTTTTTAATTTCAACAGATCAAGTACTACGCCGTTGGGATTACCTGCGTAATGATAATATCCCAATAGTCTTGCTTCCAAGCCAATGGTTAAGCATCATATTAAGATTCTTAAATCGCACAAATGATGATTACAAAAGTTTTGTAAATTTCCTAAATCTTCGTAGTAATGAGCAAGCGATTAGCGGAGAGAAATTGCAAATAATACTTGCAGGAATTAGTGAAATTACCGCAGATGTTGAAACACAAAGAGGGCTAATGAATATTCTTGTCGAAAATCGATTTAAGGATATTATTAATGGCGATAAAGATGACGAAACTATTTTTGAAAGGGCTAAATATTTTGCTAAATCAGAAACAGACAAACGTATCGAGGAATTAAAACAAAATCAGGACGATCTTAAAAATACTGTCAATTCACTTACGGATTTAAAATCAAAGCAAGAGAGAGCGCGTCAGGAGTTGGAAGCATCGAAAGAAAAAGCGATAAAGGACAAAGAAAGGCTGTTAAAGAACAAGGAGGAGGCATTGTCAGCAGCAGTTAATCAATACAATATTGCGATTAAAGTAGGCAGAGATTCATATGTTGCCTCAAAAATGCGTAACAGCCGAATTTCTACAGCATTTTTTAATATTATAACTCTATGTGTGTTGATATATATGTTTTATGCACTATTTTTCCCAGAAAAATTGGACAATTTTATTTCAATAAATATTTTTACTATAATCGATGGTGTCCCCAGCGAAACAGGTTGCTATAGCTTGAGAACATTAATATCCGCAGGGGTTTTAGGTTTGATAACATATTCTGCCAAATTATTTATTTCAAGATTTATTTCATCGGAAAAAATACGGGTAAAAAAAGATCAATTCGCCAATGAATATTTCGCTAAAATTAAATTGGAATCTCAAAAATAGATTCGGAGCCAATTACATCGGAGCTTATTTGTAGGAATAGAGATAGGACCGACTTTGACAAGGGGGCTAATAATAGACCCTTTGAAAAAGTTGGTCCGATTTTATCAAACGATGACAGAAACAAAAATAAAACAAATGCAGGAGAAAATCAATGTAGGGATTCTATTGCCCGAAAGCGTCTGATTGAGAAAACCAAGACAGAGAACGGTAGTAACGGAACAGACGCACGTATTAGAGGTAAAGAATATTACTCCACAAAAAATGGAGTTATATAGGGACTGTCGTGAAATGCTGAAAATAG
>USKO01000121.1 GCA_900555365.1 uncultured Bacillota bacterium | reverse complement strand
TCATTCGAAACAATTTGGCTGAAGAGAGCAGGGTGTTTAAACAAAATCAAATAAATAAATTCCGTGCAGAGAGAGCGCGTAGAAGAGTTGGCAAACAAAAAAATAATAGTATAAAAGAATATTTATAATATTTTAAAACAAAATATTATTATGAAATTGACAAAATCAAATTTTGGATGGATTTTTGCGACTTTTGGGCTTGGCATATTGCTTGCCGTTTCTATCTATTTGGGCGTGTCTGGCTGGTATTTTAAGAATGATTTGTCTTATACAACAGATTTAGAACTAGGAAAAAGTATCTGCGTCAGCGTAGCAGAAAATCAAGCAAATGCTGTATCATTTAATCTTGACGGCTCATATTTAAATGGATTTAAACTGCCTCAAATTGTCAGCGTGAGAAATTCAAGTAGTGAAAAAGATATTTTTTTACGCGCAAAAGTATATGTTTATACTTCAGGCAACCAAGTTTACAAGATGAATATAGACAATACTGTAAACTGGATTTATAACCTTAATGATGACTACTATTATTTTAACAGCACTTTAACTAGCGAAGATAAGGTAGCACTATGTTCATCTGTATCTTTTGATGAAGAAGGCTCTTATGTGACCAATGTTAAATATATCGTTACCTTTGTTTTTGAGGCGCTAGACTCAAGTGAAGATGTAGAAAGATTATGGGGAATAAATCCTTTAAATGATTTGACAAATATTTAATTGATAATTATTATAATTATATCATTTAAATAATTTAAAGATTAATTTTTCAAATTCAAAAGGAGAATAGCTATGAATGAAATTTCTACTCCTCCAAACATGAAAACGATGCCTAATGTGCAAAAAATTGATGCTACAGATGGCGACATTGATCAATCAAACCAGGCAGTAGAGGAAGGCGGAACACCTAAAAAAGGCAAAATAATATTGAATAATCAGGCTAAGACTATTTTACTTGCCATGTTTAGCGGGCTATCTTTTCTTGGTGCAATTGCATGTTTTGTTCTTATGCTAGTTTTATAACCTCTTTATATTAAACAATGCCAATATAAACACTATCATTTTTATAAATAATTTTTTATTCGACAAAACCGTATGAATAAATCAAATTGTGAAGGCAATCATTTTTATATGAAAAGAATGATTGTTTTTTTATTGTTGATTGTGGTGCTAGGCAGTATTTTGGTTTTTAAGGAAAATCATAGACTTGATGAATTTGATTATTACAAAGTAACCCTTGTTTCCAAAGATTACAATGATAGCTTGAAAGCTTATGCTTCTCAAAATGGCAATCAATATTATTACACCTTTGATAACACTCAAAGTGACCATTTAAATTTGGATTCTTTAAAGCTTGATGGAATCGTATATTATATAAATAGCAGTTTCAATATCAACAAATATTTGAATAGACTAGATTTTTTCTATCAAGGAAAGAGCGCAGAAGGCTATCAAATCTATTATGGTTATGATGCTGATTTAAAGGATTTTGTTTTTGTCGATGGCAAGAAAATAAATGTGCAGCTTGTCAAACGCAGCGAAGATATCGTTCTAGGAATGCCGCTTATTCTGACTGGATATTAAAATATAATGCGATTTATGTCGAAAGACAAAAATTAGTCTATAAGTGGTGTATTTTAATGTATAAATCGCCTCCTAGTGGCAATAATCGTGGTAGGAGGTAATATGGAAATCACTAAAAAGAACTCATTTGTTGAATTTATCAAAAAATTCTGGGTTTACTTAGTTGTTGGTGTAGTGGTATTTGCTGTAGCATTGACATTCACTTTGCTTGCTACTTTAAATGGTGCCACTCCAACAGGCATAACGAACTTGGATTTTTACATGCCAATGAATAATGCTTCAGTTATCAAAGACTTCTCAGATACTGAGTTGCAAGAAAATGAAACTTTAAATCAATGGGAGGCACACCTTGCTGTTGATTTAACTTCTGAAAATAGCGAAGTTTACTCAGTTCTTGCAGGAACAGTGGCAAGTGTAGAATATGATTATCTCAATGGCTACACAGTAACTATTGATCATGCAGACGGATTCCAGTCAATCTATTCATCTTTACAAGAAGAGGTTCTTGTCAAAGAGGGAGACAAAGTTTCTGCCGGACAACAGATTGGCAGCGCGAGTGATTCAGCTCAAGGCGAGCTTGATCTAGGATCTCATTTACACTTCACGCTTATGCTTAATGATGACCATGTTGATCCAAACGATTACCTTAATTTGCAAGAAAAATAAAAGTTACTTTTCAATTTAGATGAACTGCTTTTAATCTTGCCTTAAAGGATTTAGCCTTTAAGCCTTAAAGAAACCTAGGTTATTTTAATGATAAATTCAACTTAAAAAATGCGATTTATAAAAATCGTATTTTTTATTTACATAATTTTAAAAATATGATATAATGCAAATCGGAGGTTCGTAT
>USKO01000120.1 GCA_900555365.1 uncultured Bacillota bacterium | reverse complement strand
TTTTAATTAATTTATTTTGTTTAATAATATTTTATTTTTAAAAACTTATTTTAAAAATATTTTTTATATCCAAATTATATTGTCAACAATTCTTATATATTTGACAAGAAAAAGATGTGATGGTATAATAAGCCTATGTTAGAATTAAAAAATTTAAATTTTGCTTCAAGCGAAACTACAAGTGAAAAAGAAATCTTAAGAGATATAAACTTGACGCTTGAGGACAATAAAATTTATGCTATAACCGGCCCAAATGGAAGTGGAAAGTCTACTCTTGCAAAGCTAATTATGGGGATACTCTCGCCTACTAGCGGCAAGATCATTTTTGATGGCAAGGATATCACTTCTCTTGATATTGATAAAAGAGCAAAACTTGGAATAAGCTATGCCTTTCAAACTCCTATAACTTTTAAGGGGCTTAAAATCCGCGATCTTTTAGATGTTGCAAGCGGAAAACAAAATAATTTTGGACAAATTTGTGATATTCTCTCAAGTGTGGGACTGTGCGCTAAGGACTATATCAACCGCCCTCTTGATGCTAGCCTTTCTGGAGGCGAGCTGAAGCGCATTGAGATAGCCATGGTTCTTTGTAGAAATGCCAAGCTCAACATCTTCGATGAACCAGAAGCTGGCATTGATCTATGGAGCTTTGACAACTTGACGGACATTTTCAAATCACTAGCATCAAGCACAAACATCATAGTAAGCCATCAAGAAAAAATATTAGAACTTAGCGATTACATTATTCTTTTAAAAGACGGACAAATAGAAAAGATGGGAAGCAGACAGGAAATGTTACCCTGCCTTCAGCTTTCACGCTGCAGCCGTCTTAAGAGGTGAAAATGAACGAGATAGAGAAAAAGTTACTTGAAAAAATTGCTGACTTGCACTCCACACCAAGTGGAGCTTTTAACATTCGCAAAAATGGCACTACTTTAAATCGTGCATGTACTAAGGAGATTGATATCATTCCTAAAAAAGATAAAAGCGGCATGGATATTAAAATTAAAGATGGCACTCAAAACAAAAGTGTTCACATCCCTGTGATAATCACAGTTGGTGGACTTAACGACCTTGTTTATAATGATTTCTATATAGGCAAAAATTGTGATGTTGTAATTGTCGCTGGCTGCGGAATTCACAACGCAACTTGCAAAACAAGCATGCATAATGGCATTCATTCTTTCCATGTTGGAGAAAACAGCAAGGTTAAATATATTGAAAAACATGTTGGTGAAGGCGAAGGTAGCGGCGGGAAAATATTAAATCCTGTCACAAAAATATATTTGAAAAAAAACAGCCAGATGCAGCTTGAGTCGCTGCAAATAGAAGGTGTTACTTCAACTGTGCGCAAAACAAACGCTATTATTGATGACGGCGCGATCCTTAAAATTCAAGAAAATATTTTGACAACAGACAGCCAAACGGCAAAAACTATCTTCAATGTGACACTTAAGGGTGAAAATAGTAGCGTGGAAGTTGTAAGCCATAGCGTTGCAAAAGACAGCTCTTTCCAAGAGTTTAAATCTAATATTATTGGCGAAAATATTTGTTTTGGCCATGTTGAATGTGATGGAATTATGCTTGATAAGGCAAGAATTATATCGTTGCCTATGATAGACGCACGAAATAGCAACGCATCTCTTGTTCATGAGGCGGCTATTGGCAAAATTGCAGGAGATGAGCTTGTAAAACTTATGACACTTGGTCTAAACCAAAAAGAGGCAGAAAATATGATTATAAACGGCTTTTTGCTAGGCTAAAAATCTCTCAAAGCAGATATCTTATCTGCCTTTTTTTATCTATATGATATACTATTATAGAGACGACTATAACCAAAACCTCTAAAAAATCAAGTAGGGCTGAAGTGTATACCTGATTGATAATAGAATAGATGGTAACTGCAACATTTGGTAAAATCATAAGATATCTTACCATCTGCATATCTTTCATGCACATGGCTATGGTAAAAAGTATTGGAGCGGCAATAGTTATAAGGTCATAATAATCTTTGAAAAATATTCCGCCAACCACTATAAAAGCACAGCAAAATAAAGCCACTACATATATAGGTACTGCCCTTTTCTTTCTTTCATATAAGAAAAATACTACAATTCTTATCGTGCAAATGAGAAAATTTATGCCACCTACAAGCGCCATATTGAAAATAAAAGAAGCACCATAGAAAATATTGGCTATTATTTGTATTATAAAAAATTTTTTCTTCTCTTTTGTAAAATAAGATAAGGCAACTAGCACTAATGCTATACCGCCCATAACTTGCGCTAAAATAAAATTCATAGCCTCATTATACCTAAAAAATATCTAATCGCCTAATAAATACTATGATATTAAATTTAAGCAAGTTAAATTTTAATTTTGCTAAACGCAAAAACCCAATAAATTGTGTTCATCACAGTATGTATGACCATCAGCCTCACTCTTGCAAGCAAGTT
>USKO01000119.1 GCA_900555365.1 uncultured Bacillota bacterium | reverse complement strand
ATTGGATATTTATAGAAGACATCAGCCATCAAATAGCTGCCGCCATTTTTGACTCTTTGGTCATATTCACCCATGTGCCAATTTATTGCAAGAGCTTCTTCTCTTGTAAGTTTCATAAAGGCAGAGATTATGTAAACTGACTTTTCTCCATGTCCATATGGCAGCGAATCTTCGAGTTTGTAATAAGGTTTTTTGATCCATGTGCCGGATTCGTCCTTAATATTTCGATAATCTTCCTTATAGATATCGACCTTGCAAACATCATGAAGCAGTCCCATAATAGCCACGCTCTCCTTGCTTACCTTATCAGACCAGTTTTCTCCATATTCTCCTTCAAGCAATTTAACAAATCTTTTATAGACGTTGATAGAATGTTGGCATAGTCCTCCCCTGTAAGCACAGTGTCTTGATGTGCTAGCCGGAGCGATAAAGAAATCAGACTTTTCAAGCCATTCAAGCAATCGATCGGCACCATCTCTTTCTATATTGTCATAAAAGATATCCAAAAATTCGTCTTTAGCTTCCATTTGTCCTCCATAATTAAATAATATTAAGAATCTTAAAAAGATTAAACTCACATAATATTTTATTTTATTTTTAAAACCTGCTCTACAAGTTTTGTCGATTTATTTTCCAAATCTTTAAGCTCGCTGTAGATATCAAATATGTCGCCATGTTCATCATCTTTGATTATTTTATTTTTATAATTTGAAATCTGTGAAATATAGTTATCTGCAAGCTTTTCAATTTGAATTATATCTTCGCAGTCAAGCCTTACAGCGTCTAAAATATCTTTATCGTTAACCTTCTCTTCCACAAATGAGAAAAGTCTAGCTGCAAGATCTGTGTTATCTTGGATATTTGCAAAGAGCATTTCGCATTTTTCAATGATATCGCTGATGTGCTCTCTATTCTGTGTACCGTCATGACTATGTGAATGCTTATTCATATTGATATACTCCTATAGATATTTTAACAAAGTTGACAAAAAGAACAAAATAATTTGAAGATATTATAAATCATTTGATTAATAAAAAGTATCTGTAAATAAAAATCAAAGTGACTTTCACCTTGATTTTTTTATTAGATTATTCTATTTCTACATCATCTTCATTGAAAGCTGTAATTTGTTTGCCTACCCTTTCAATTTCATTGAGGCGAGCTATTAATGCTTTTTCAAGAAGATCATACTGCGCTTTTGTCACAAGTGCATAGTTATTGGTCTTTGGATATTTAATAAGCGCCTTGCCATCTTCTTCCAAATCTTCTGTACTTATCAGCGACAAGATCTGTCTTACTTCATCAATTGCAAATATGGTATGATAATAATAATTGCTATTTAGGTTGGCTGCCACCTTTTCTCTATCGGTGACTTTTTCAATTATTGCATCTTTCTCGTCAATCTCAATCGCGTAGTTGTTTAACTTTTGCCATTTGATCTGCAAATATTTCATCTTTGCGCCATCTGTGTTTGCAACATATTCATCAATGCTCTCCCATACCCTTTTAAGATTTCTAGGGTGTATTTCATACTTTTCATCATCACAAAAAGCTTTGATAAATCTCTGTGCTTCCTTCTCGCTTGTAAATGTCTCCACGGTCTCCACATTAAAAAAACCCAATTTATTTACATCATAAACAGTATTCTTCTCGTCCATATCGTCCTCCAATATTTTTTAATATGTTATCATATTTATAATATAAAGTCAATAACTTGAATTTAACAAAAAAGCCGCCAAACTGACAGCTCTTTTACTTGACATTTTAGTAATTTGCTATTTTTTACCCTATTTTTTATATCTTTTTATTTTATTTGAGGTTTTGCTACAAAACATTCGCGGAAAGCGTGGCCGAACACTGCAGCTGTATTTTAAATATATCTTTTATAAACAAAAAAGCAGGCTCATGCGCCTACTTAAATGGTATTCCAGCAGTGTTCTATCTTCCCGGGCCGTCACCAGCCAAGTATTTTCGACGATGAAAAGCTTAACTTCTGTGTTCGGTATGTGTACAGGTGGATCCTTTTCTCTATCGCCACTGGAAATGGTATAATAACAAGTTTACACTTGGAATTACCTATATTTACTTTAACATATTTATAAATTAAAGTCAAGATTTTTTATAAAACCCTGACAACTACATAACAGAAATTTGGACTATAAAATCCTTTTAGCTAAGCTTTTCCGTGATTAAGCCCTCGAACTATTAGTATCGGTCAGCTGAATACATTGCTGTACTTACACCTCCGACCTATCAACGTTGTAGTCTACAACGGTTCTTACTAACTTATGTTATGGGATATCTAATCTTGAGGTGGGCTTCACGCTTAGATGCTTTCAGCGTTTATCCCTTCCATACATCGCTACCCAGCTATGCCGTTGGAACGACAACTGGTGCACCATTGGTATGTCCATCCCGGTCCTCTCGTACTAGGGACAGCTCCTCTCAAATATCCTACGCCCACGATAG
>USKO01000118.1 GCA_900555365.1 uncultured Bacillota bacterium | reverse complement strand
TGATATAATCAAATTTATCAACATTGTGATTTAATTTGGTCAAATAAACTCAAACCAAAATAAAATTCAAAAAGTTCCGATATTAAAAAGGGGAGAATATGAAGAAATTAAAAACTGCGCTAATTTTGTTAATCGTAATTGGAGCGATCGGCTTTATTGCTGGTGCACTAATTGCTATGTTTACATCTGAAGATGAGTTATCTTTCGCTCAATCTTTGACATCATCTTCGGCATTTATTGGACTTGGAATAGGTGCGGCGCTAGGATTTATCATTGGAATATTTCCAAAAAAAGCAGCAAAGACCTACAAAAATGTTGGTACAACAGCAGAAGGAAAGGAAACTGACATCAATTTCGACTCTAAATTTATTACACCAGAGCGACTTAGAAACGACCCAGAACTTATCGCTACCACTTGGAACGCATTGCCAAGCCTGACAAAAACCGGCTTTGTATTCAGAAACAAAGAGGTGGGCGGCAGATATGAAATCAACATGAAACCAGAAACCCATGCACTCGTTTTAGGTACTACTGGTGTTGGTAAAACTCAGATTTTTGCAAATCCAACAGTAAGAATACTGGCTCACTCAGCTCAAAAACCAAGCCTCATTATGACTGACCCTAAAGGAGAGCTCTATACTGATAATGCAAATATTTTAAAAGAGGAAGGTTACAACATAATCGTGTTGAACCTTGACAACCCTTATGCATCATCACTTTGGAATCCTATGGAGATCGCATATAAAACCTATGAAAGAGCAGGTAATCTTGCTAAAGAGGTTAAAAAATTTAGCAACTGCAAACCAGAGGATATGGGATACAAGAGATTTGATGCAGCTCAGCTGGCAGGAGCCAGTTATGGAGACATATGGTATGGCTTTGAAGGCAAGGCATTCCCTAACAATGAAATTTTAAAAGATGAACTTGAGTCAAAAAGAATTCAACTTGAAGATGAGGCAAAATCAAATCTTAAAAATATTGCCTTATCACTAATTCCTGATGATCCAAACTGCAAGGACAAAACTTGGCCTGATGGTTGTCGAGATCTTATCTTAGGTATCATGGAAGGTATGCTTGAAGACAGCAGAGATCCTCGTCTTGGCATGACACTAGAAAAGTTCAACCTATTCAATTTATATAAAATCTGCATGCTTCGTGACCCTGCAGGCGATAGAGAAAGTACTTTGAAAACGCTTACAAAATATGGAGAAGGAAGAGACCCTGTTGAGAGTAATGTTAAGGACTTAATGAGCAGCGTTTGTCTAGCAAGCCCCGTAACTCAAAGATCATTCATTGCAACTCTTGGCTCATCTATAGGAAATATTCTTGGCGATGAAGGTATTTTCTATATGACCAGTGGAACAGATATCAACTTTGAAGACATTCCAGAAAGACCGACTGCATTCTTTATCAGAATTCCTGACCATAAAACAGAACGCCATCCGCTTGGTGTGCTTTGTATCAGCCAGTTATATAAAGTTCTTGTCGATGTTGCAAATAGAACTTACAATCCAAAGACCAAGAAAACTGGACAGCTCAAAAGACCGGTATATTTCATTCTTGATGAATTTGGTAATATGCCAGCAGTGCCAAAATTTGGCACGATGGTTACAGTATCTCGTTCACGAAACATTTTCTTTGAAATAGTTCTTCAATCTTACAAGCAACTAGATATTAAATATGGTCAAGATGAAGCGCAAAATATTCGAGGAAATTTCCAAATGGAAGTATTCTTGGGTTCAGAAGACCCTTCGACTATTCAAGCATTCTCAGAGGCTTGCGGTGAAGTTACAGTCTTCCATGAGGAGGAAAACAGATCTCGTTCTACTAAGGAGACTGATGCTGGTGAAAATATCTCTACTTCCGTTCAAAGAACTAGAAAACCACTGCTAGACAAGCAGGAACTAAGACAATTGCCAAAATGGACGGTTGTTGCAAAGATATTCAGAAAAGAGATCATGAAGGATGTTATGACACCATTCTATGCCACTAAATGCATGGTAAAATCTCCAGCTCAAGAGCCTGTTGCACTTTCTAAAAAATTGGATATCAAAAATATCTATTATGATGTGAATATGAGAAACAACATAGTTTTAAAACCATCAAATCCTTTTGAGTAAAGAAAATTAAAACAAGAGAGAGATCTCTTGTTTTTTCATCTCTTTTATAAAGCAATATATTATATAAAAATTTGACATTTTTTAATAATTTTCGTAAAATTTTAATGTTATGAAAGAAAGTGAAAAGAATATTCATAAGGGGCATAGACGCAGGCTGCTTGATACAGTTTTCAAAATTGGTATTGATGATTTAAGCAATGTGCAAGCAATGGAATTTATTTTGTTTTACATTTTTCCACGCGGAGATGTAAATCCACTTGCCCATAGACTTCTTGATAGATATAAAAATATACCAACAATCTTAGAAATAAACTCTTGAAAACATCTCTGTCATTCCGTGAAGTCATTC
>USKO01000117.1 GCA_900555365.1 uncultured Bacillota bacterium | reverse complement strand
ATCTCATTCCTAATCTTGTAGAAACAGTGAAAGGTTATGCAAAGCATGAAAATGAAACCTTGACAAATGTCATAACTGCGCGCAATGCTGCTATGACATCAACAGACCCACAAGCAAGAATGGAAAATGAAAATATTTTGACGGGCACTTTAAAATCACTTTTCGCTTTGAGTGAAAACTATCCACAATTAAAAGCGGATACTCATTTCACTGAGATGATGAACGAGCTTAAAGTGATTGAAAACGAAATCGCTTCTTCAAGAAAATATTATAATGGAGTTGTCAGAAAATACAATACAAAGAGAGAAGTTTTCCCAACTTCAATCATCGCAAATTGGAAAAAGTTTGAGAAAAAACCTCTCTATGAAGTTGATGACGCAAACGAGCGCCAAAATGTTAAAGTTCAATTTTAAAAGGTAGGGAAATGAGTACTATTAAAAAAGGACTAAGGGCAGTATTTGTTTTAAGCATGCTTTTTGTTGCATGCTTTCTTTTTGTTGGATGTGGAGAGAATGATGTATATCTACCAGTTGAAGATGACGGTTATTCTATCACAAATTATGATATCGATATAAAGGTTAACGAAGACAGAGTGCTTGAAATCACTGAAACGCTCAGTGTGCACTTTGAGTATGGACTATCTAATGGTATTTATAGATATATTCCTCTTGAGCAAACAATAGGCTACTATAACGAAAAGGGGAAATTGACAACCAAAAACTATAAACATAAAATTTATGATTTTGAGTATTTGCAGGACCAATCAACATCTGGAACAAGCCTCCTTGACAGTTTTGAACAGCAAGGTTATATGTTTTACCAAATGGGAGACTGGGGAAATACTCAAGAAGACTGCCTATACTCCTTCAGATACAAATATGATATAGGAGATGATCGAATTTCAAACAAGGATATTTTCTATTTTAATATAGTTGGCACGGGCTGGGACACAAAGATAGAAAATTTAAATTTCACCATTACTTATCCGGCTGCAAGCGAAGATATCTCGTCAGGCAGTGGTCAAACCTTAGAGTTCTATATAGGTCGCTATGGTGAGATGACAGCCGATAATGCGATTACTTCATCAAATGATCAAATAACCTTTTCAGTTTCCAGCAATGTTATAAGCGGAAATGTAAAGGGACTTGAATATGGCGAAGCAGTGACCATCTATCAGACTTTTGAGCAAGGCTACTTCAATGTGCCACGAAGCTATACCTTTGATTATATCTTGATAGCTCTATTTGTGTTTGCAGTAGGGATGATTATTCTGTTCTATTTTAAGAACAAAAAGAAGTATACGATCGTTGATGTTGTAGAGTTTTCATCTCCAGACGGATTGACGCCAGCAGAAGCGGGTTACATTTTAGATCGCAAACTACATGGACAGGACATTTCGGCGCTGATAGTTTACTGGGCATCAAAAGGTTATGTCAAAATAGAGGAAAAAGAGAAGAGTCTTTTTATTCAAAAGATTAAAGACTTACCTCAGAGTGCAAAAGAGCACGAAAAGATTTTCTTTGCAGCAGTATTTACCAGCGATCAGCCGATTAATGTTGATGAGTTAAGCAAATTAAGTCCAAGAATTGGAGATAGGGTAAGCCGCTCTATTAAAAGAAAGAAAAATGAATATTTCAATTTTAAAAGCTCAAGATATTTTAGATGGCTAGCTGTGTTCATATTTGTAATTTACGCTGTTGAGATAATCAGAATAGCCATAGAAAGTCACAATGGACTAGTTGGCTTTTGCAAGATTTTGATTGCGCTTGTGTTTTTGCTGGCTCTTCTAATCTTGCCAAAGATTGAACAAAACAAAGAACGCTACAAAAAATGGAAATATATAACATATAAAATTATTAACATTGTTTTCATTTTAGCAAGCGTTATTGGGTTGGCAGTATGGTGCGAGGCTTTCTGTGATCCTTTCTATACCCGTTTCTATTTTTTACTTCTTCCAATCATTCTTTATTTGATCTATCCAGGTCTCGAACAATACACCAAGGTTGGAGCAGAGTATTTAGGTAGGCTTAGAGGACTTAAAACTTATATTGAAGTTGCAGAAAAAGATAGGCTTGAGATGCTTGTCAAAGAAGACCCAAGCGCCTTTTACAACATTTTGCCTTATGCCTATGTCCTTGGCGTAAGTGATGTGTATATGGAAAAATTTAAAGATATACCGCTTCCAGCTCCACAATGGCTCACTATAAGCGGAGAGATTGCTCTTTGGACAGTTATATTAGGCTTGCACAGAAGTGTTATTGCTACAGGAGTTGTTATCGCAAGATTTATGACCGCAAATGTAATAGCAAGTCTTGCAAAACTTGCAGCAGTGACAGCTGTTTCCAGCGTGGGAGATGGAGGATTCTCAGGCGGAGGTGCTGGCGGCGGAGGCGGCGGAAGATTCTAAAACAAAAGCCTTAAATCACAAAAAAATAATTATGTAAATAAAAAACAAAGCGGAAAAATTTCCGCTT
>USKO01000116.1 GCA_900555365.1 uncultured Bacillota bacterium | reverse complement strand
AATGCTTGTCTTTCTTTTTTTTATTTGATATAATAACAACATGAGTAGTATTTTAGACACAAAAACACAAAAAGAAAATGCAGTTGTCATTTCTGTTTGTACGAAGAAAGAAGATAGCCTTGAGCGGAAAATTGATGAAATAAACAGGCTATGTTTTTCTTGTGACTTAAATGTAATAGAAAATTTCTATCAAGTTGTAAAAGATTTCAATAAGGCGACCGTGATAGGCAAGGGTAAAGTTGAGCAAATTAAAAAGTTTATTGAAGATTGCGAAAAGATCATTGATGTTGTTATTGTTGATTATCCTCTTACCGGCTCACAAGCAAAAAATCTTTCAAATCAGTTTGGTACAAAAGTTGTGGATAGAGTTGGAGTAATCATAGATATATTTGCAAGAGGTGCAAAGTCAAAAGAGGCAAAGCTTCAAGTTAAACTTGCCCAAGATCAGTATATTTTGCCTCGTCTATCAAACCTTGCAGGTACAAGCGGCCGCTTTGGAAGTGCGGGAGTGGGAATGCGAGGTCCGGGCGAGACAAAATTGGAACTTAACAGGCGTGTTCTAGAGAAAGAAATGGAAAGCCTGCAAAAACAAATTGAAAAGATAAAAAAACAGCGTCAAGAGACACGAAAGGAAAGGTTGAAGTCTTCACTTCCACTTATTGCACTTGTAGGCTATACAAATGCTGGCAAGTCTTCCTTATTAAATGCTCTTGTGAAAGAAAACATTTATGCAGATGATAAGTACTTTGCGACTCTTGATACAACATCTCGCAAACTCTATTTAGGAGATGGACAATATGCGATCATTACAGACACTGTTGGTTTTATCAGTGACTTACCTCATCAGCTAATTGAAGCTTTTTCTTCAACTCTTGAAGAGGCAGCGCAAGCCGATTTACTACTTCATGTGGTTGATGCTTCGCTAGATAAAGAAGACAATAATTTGAAGGAATATCAAGCAAATATGAAAGTTACTGAAAAACTGCTTGACAAACTTGGTGCCAGCAAAAATTGTATCACAGTCTACAATAAATGTGACCTTATTAAAAAGCCTTTTTTAATAAAAGAAGACGAAGTTTTGGTTTCTACAAAGACCAAAAAAGGCATAGATTATCTGCTTAGCCTTATAAAAAAGAAATTGTCTTGAAAAACCCGGTGAATATAATTTTTATGATATAAAATTAGCTAGTCAATGTAATTTCCGACTTTAATAACCGCTGTTTATAAAAATATCCCAGTGCAAATAACTTTTTGGGCTGCTTTTCTTCTAATTTTGTGTGATTATTTTAGCTGTTTTCTAAAATCATTTAAAATAAAAAAATCAGCTTTTCTAGAGCTGATTTATTTTTTGCCTTCGCTGTAAACTTCATTTAGCTTTTTAACGAGGAAATCACAATCCACATCGTGAACAGCTGCAGCTTCCTCTACTGTTTCCTCAAGGCCAAGATGGCAGAAGATGCAGTGCATACCAAAGCCGAGGAAAACATCGCCTAAACGATCGTCTAAGTTTATTACATCATCTATAATCATATCTTTAGTGATTTTTTGTTCTGTTTTCTTTTTCATGAGATATATTTTAGCATCTTCTTTTATGAAAGTCAAAGATAAAATTAGAAAAAAAGAAAGATTTTGTCATATTTTATCCTTTTTTGATGACTAGTAATAATAATCTACTTGTGTAAGTATGATATAGCATGGAAAAGTTATCAAGTTTTATTTCAAAAAAGATTATCTCTCTTAAAGAGGGGAACGAAGTTGGCTATGTTTTAAACTTAGCTTTTGAAGAAGATTTAAAAATTTTTAAAGGCTTTATTATTGCAGATGACGAGAGCGAGCATACTTTTATGCTCAGGTTTGAAAAAATTAAAAAGATTAGCGATGAGTGTATAGTAATAAATTCAAGCAGCGACCTTGAATTTATAATTGAAGATGAGAGCAATAATCCTCTCGGCAAAATTGTCTATGATAAAGAGGGCATAAATTTAGGTAGAGTTGTAGATGTTGTCGTAAGTGGCAAGATTGTCAAAAGGATAATAACGGATAAATGCGAATTTTTACAGCGCTATGTATATGCAAATGGTCATTATATTATCTATGGCAACAAGGACAAGTCTTCAAAAGGCAGCGTTTTTGTGGCTAACAATAAAAATCTACCTAAGGTCTATATAGAAGAAGTGAGGGCTAATGTCATTACAGATAACAGAATAAATGTAAGCGATTACAAAACCAATGGTGAAGCAAAGCCATATCGAATATATGCAAATCAAGATTTTCTCTCAGGAAGAATTGTGACAAATGATATTTTTGGTTTAAATAATGAAATTGTCGCAAAAAAAGGAGAAAAAATAAATAATAAAATAATTAATAAAGCAAAATTGCACAATAAATTAAGTTTATTAAATTATTATAGCAAATAAAAGATTAAATTATCTAAAGATAATTTAAAAAATATAAAAAAATATATTTTTGAGGAAGAAAATTCCTCATT
>USKO01000115.1 GCA_900555365.1 uncultured Bacillota bacterium | reverse complement strand
CATCATATAGTCTATGTTTTGTGTTGTATCATTCCACAATGTGTTTTATTGTATCGTTTTATAAAAAAATAAGGGTAGGAATTTTCTTCCTACCCTAAATTTTTACATTTCTGCCTCTTGTTTTTTCTTTAATCTTCGCTTTTCTTCCAATTTTCTTTCAAGTTCTTCAATCTCATCATCAAGGCTTTCATACTCTCTATTTTCTTCTTTATCTTCTTTTAAAGCACTGCTTATAACACTTGCAGATTGCAATTTTGAAGAAAAGTCAAGATGACTATAAACATCGGCAGTTGTGTTAAAATTTGCGTGTCAAAGCCATTCTTGTATATTTTTCATCGGCACGCCATTTGCGACAAGCAAACTTGCACAACTATGCCTTAAATCGTGAAAGCGAATGTGTTTAAGTTTATTCTTCTTTAAAATTTTACTAAATTTGTGAGATACATAATCAGGAAGAAGCAAATCTCCAATTTCATTCACAAAGACATAGTCAAGATATTTTGTGTTGTAGCATCTCCCATAGATAAGTTTGTTGTGCTCTATTTGCTCTTTTTGACAAAGCAAAAGTTTCTCTATCTCTGGGAAAAGTGGCAAAGTTCGATGGCTTGCTGTTGTTTTTAGAGTGTCGGAGCAATAGACAACTTTATCAACACACAAAACCTTATGTTGAATTGTGATAGTTTTGTTATTGAAATCTATTGCGTCCCACTTTAAACCCAAAAGTTCACTTCGTCTAAAACCGTAATAGGAAGCAACTTTCACAACAAGCCCAATCGGCGAATTATCAGTATATTTGAATAACTTTTCTAATTCTTCTTGATTGTAGTAGTTCCTTGTTTGCTTTTCTCTTTTGATTTTAGAAATAAATTCGTAAGGATTTTTAGCGATTAAATCATCTCTGTATGCTTGTCTTAATGCAGGTGACATAATTATGCTGTAATGCTTAACCGTTATGTTTTTATTTCCTCGCTCATTCTTTAAATATTCATAAAACTTTTCAATGTGCTTGTATGTGACATCTTTTAGTTTTAACTTATCTCCAAAAAACTCGCTGACAACCTTCCAACAGTTGGTGTAAGTTTTATAAACGGCGGGCGACAATTCATTTTTCTTTTTGTCAATAAATTGCTTAATATAATCAACAAAAATAATATCATTTTCCATTTTTGGCTCTGCCTGCTTTTCAAAATTTGGATTATTGAAGATTTTTAATTGCTCTTCCAAAAACTTTTGTGCTTCCTTTTTGTTGCCACGTTCTTTAAGTCCAGTAGAAATCCATTTTTGCTTATATTTACCAAACTCATCTTTATAGTTGATAACTGCGTAATAAATTCCGCGTTTAACTTTTAAACTGCCTTTCATATTTGCTCACCTCCGGTCAAATATGCAATCACATTGTATTTTGAAATTTTGTAGTCTTTGCCGATTTTAATTGATTTGATTGTTCCACTTTTCAAAAGTTTGTAAGTTTTTGTTCTCTTAATTCCAAGCATTTTTCCAAGTTCCTGAACACCAACACAATCTGGAAAATCTTTAAACATAATCTCATTTAACTCTTTAATTCCCACTTTGCACCTCACATCTCAAAGTCCGACTTGCGACTTAAAGTGGCGTTTTCAAGAAGATTGTTTAATGCTTTCAAAAACTTTTTGTTTTTTCTTAAATTAAGGTTTTCATATAAATTTTGGTTCTTTTTAAACTTGCAATCAAATCTTGTCCAAGCACGATAAAAATCATAACTGTCGGCATATTGACAAACATAACTATCAAGACAATTTGAAAGGTCAGAAAGAAGAATTTGTGGCAAATCATTATCTCTTGCAATATATCTCAAATTGCGACTTAAAGTGTTTATATTAAGTCTTGTTCCGTCATCTTTAACGCAGATAAAGTTTTCGTTTGTTTGGTCATAATTTTTGTTAGTAAGTTTATTAAGTTCTTGTTGCTTTCTCAAATCTAAAAGTAAATTTTTAAGGTTTGGAAAAAGTGGAAAAGTTCGACCAAGATTTCCTTTCTTTTCAAATTTCCAACTATAATAAGCACGATTATTTCTCTTTTGAGAAATTGGATAAATTGTAATTGTGCTGTTTTCAAAATCTATGTCTTTCCATTCTATATTTACAAGTTCCATTCTTGAAATTTGATATGCCATTATCAATTTAAAATAGCATTCAAATTTATTCCCTTTGATTGCTTTTAAAAATTTTCTAGTTTGGTTTAAATCAAAGGTGTTTTTGATTTCGTTTAAATTTTGCATAGTATACCTTCCTTATAAAATTTAATTTATTTAAACTACTTTATTTTTTTGCCATAGTTCTTTTACGCATTGAGCGAAAGACTTTTGGGCGACTATGCTTATTATTTAGTTTTCAAAAAGGTTTCACTTCAACACAAGAAATGGGTTTCCCATTTGCTTACACAAAGGAAGAAAACGAGTCAAAAAATGTATCATAAGAAAACGCTTGTAAAACAGGGCTTTTCTTAACATTTTTGACAAAAA
>USKO01000114.1 GCA_900555365.1 uncultured Bacillota bacterium | reverse complement strand
AGAGTATGCCCTCCATTTTCATTATAAATAGGAAATAAAGCAACTAATTTACCAAAACGCTGACCTGTTAAATCTATTCTTGTTGCCCTGCATCTTTCAGCAGCTAATTCCCTATTTAAACAGCCGCAAGATTGAGACTCACCTCTACGTAATGTCTCTGCGGGGACGTCTTTTTCATTTCCACACTCGCACTTACAATGATAAATTTTTCCTCTTTTTTTTGTTCTTTCTTCAAGCAAGTATTGAACAGTCCATCTACCAATTTTTTGCCCCACTAAATCATAACGACAATCACATTCATTTTTAGCAGTTTTTTTAGTTAAATAGCTACCCTGTTTTATAAAATATTTTTTACATAAATTACATTGACATAGCCACCAGGCGTGGTCTGGATTTTTTCCTTCTGGGCATTCTGTTCGATACAAAACTTGATAATCACCAAAAATGCAACCTGTCAAATCTTTTGCCCTTGAATGAATATTGGTTTTAAAAATTTTAAAATTCTCTATTTGTTCCATAAATAGTCTCCTTTAATTTTGTTCTTGTACTATATATAAAAACTTGAGCTAGGGCTTTTAACAAGTTTGATTAAAAATTTTATTATTTTATTAAAACACATTTTTCAGCACTTCTGCTAATCGCAGTATATAACCAGCGAGCGTGTTCTTTCTTATCAAAAGGAAAATTCTCCTCAATAACCAGAACCTTATCCCATTCAGAACCTTGGCTCTTGTGACAAGTAATCGCGTAACCAAAAGTAAACTCTCTAGGTATAATATCTCCAATCTTGTTCTTTAATTTACCAAGTGCATATGTCTCACGCCAATCAAGAGAAAACTCACCAGTTGTAATCATACCTTTATCCATTTCTACACTATTGAAAGTTTTACCATCATCGGAAATAAAATCACCTTGAATAATATCCATCTTGTGATTTTTCATTTTCACATACATTGGAGCCATTCTAAAAGACTCAAATGGATTTTTAATAATTCCTGTCATTCCATTTACAAGAGAAGAATTACCATCTTTTGAAAAGTCTTCCCAATAATTACGAAGGCAAATCATTTTTTCACCATCTTGCGGCAGCCCGCTATAACCAAGTATTTCACGCATTTGATTATTTAATGAAATGCGCGAAGCATTAGTAGCACATATAATTTGGTCAGCCCAGGTCAAGTGTCCTGTAACTAATTCTCTTCTAGGAATTACAATCGCTTCATTTCCTTTAGAAAAGGGAATATCTTCTCCGGCACGAATTTTCATAGTTAACTGAATAATCTCTGACTCAGCTGCTTGGCGCATAACTTGATCTAAGAAAATATGTGGATTATCTAATAATGTATGAGTTTCGTTTTTATCTATCTGAGGTAACTGAAATGGGTCGCCTAAGAACAAGATATATATTTTATGAGCTAGGAGCATGTCTACCATAGTCTTGGGTACCATTGATACCTCATCTACTACCACGATACTATAGTTTAGCTGCTTTTTCGGTATACGAATAAAACCGCCACCCTGTCTTGGAATACTATCGTAAAGTAACTTATGTAAAGTCATAGCATTTGGATTGCCTTTTTTACGAAGTACCTCTGCGGCTTTGCCTGTAAAAGTTGCATATGCAACCTTGCTAGGTTCTACGTCAAGTGCATCAATGATAAACTTAACTAAGGTCGACTTACCTGTACCTGCAAAACCTGAAATAGTAGTATATTTTTCATTATCCTTAAAGCGATCAACTGCGATTTTAAGTCCTTGTTCTTGTTTAATAGTTAATTGCATAATTTTAATCCTTCTTATATTTTTATATAAATATTATATCATTTTTTTTAGTTACTGTCAATATTATAATTTTAATTATACGAATAGCCCAAGAAAGCGCTTTTTATATATCGTAAACTTCAAATTCCTTTGCGGACCTTTTGTATGCTGAGAAGGTCAGAAGAACGAATACGGCTATTCCTACCGCAAACAGAATAAGTCTTGCGGCGATATGCTCTTTGCCGAATACGTTGAAATATTCCGCGACCTTTGGGATATGAATGGTAAACTCTGCGGCACCAATAAATAAAAATTCAATTATACTTGCGATTATGTATGCCTTTCCTACCTTATTGACATCTTTATAATAGTTGACAAAAAAAACATAATTGAATATGCCAAGCATCATAAGCGATAATGCAAAAAAGGTGAGATTTGCGTTGACTCCGGCTCCATTTGAAAGGAAAACAACATTCCCCGCTTCATCAGCGGATTTATATGAGAGACGTATTAAAGCAAGCGGTATGCAGATTATCATTTGAAGCAATTCCATCAAGGTTGCAAACAGAATACGGACTTTTACTATGTCTTTTTTTGCCACGGGAAGGTTGAGCGAATACATAATGTCATGATTTTCACGTCCGTTCATACAGGTAAAAAACAACGCAAGTCCCGTATAGAAAAATGTTATGTAGTAAGGATAGTTCGGTATGAGCAAAAATGCCGCGAAGCTGAGGAAAATTATATTTGTCGGGTGCATGGCAAGCCTGAATTCCTTTGCCAATAAATTTTTAGTGCTGCTCATGATTCTGCCTCCTCCTTTTTGGCAGGTTCCTTTTCCATG
>USKO01000113.1 GCA_900555365.1 uncultured Bacillota bacterium | reverse complement strand
AACTTAACTTTTTCTCTTTCAGTCAATAACACTTCTGACCTACCTAGTGTGTCTGGAAACAATGTCACGCTAAACAAAGAAGGAATATATACCCTTCAAATTCCTCTAATTTTATATCACACTAACAATGGAGGAACAACCTTCTCTTCAACCAGCGTGACAATTAATTATACTTTCATGGTATTTAATTCTGATACATATTTCAACAATACTACAGGGCTTCAAAACCTTACCATAGATGATAACATGCAAGAAAGCACAATTTCTTCAAGCGAGTCTTTCTCAAGATATTATTTCTACAATTATTCTCATTATGGTTCTGTAAGAGAATTGCCTAAAATTTCTTATAACCCTAATCTCTATCGTATAACAATCTCTTACACTGACATAAATCAAAACAGCGCATCTTCTACTATTGATTTTAATAATGGATCATTTACTCAATATGATGCATTAGGCAATATTATTGCAAGCGAAGATTATTTTGTATTTCCAGTCTACACAAGTGACGGAAATGCAAATCTATATTTTACCGATCTTGGCACATATGATATAAGTTTTGAATATCTTTATGTGTCCTCTTCAAATGATACGACTATAACCTATGAGCTTCCTTTTGATAGTCTGCTTGGCAATGCGAATCTGCAAAATAAGAGTCAAAGATTATACATCTACGGTTATCAAGCAGTTTATAGCGACTATTCATCCCTTGATCCAAATACCAATCAGCCAGAAAATGCAGAGCTCAAGACCTTTACAATCGATCAAAAAGGCGGAAAATATGAAAACAATGCCGACATCACCAGTGAAGTAAATGGTTCTATGACAGGCGATTCTCCTCTACATGGCAATATGGCATCTCCTTCACAATCCAATAACTATAATTTGGATGAGCTTGAAACTGCTGCGAAAGCGTATTTAAACGCTAACTCTATAATTCCCGTATCTACCAACCAAACACCTATAAAGTTTTTAAATAATGTATCACTAAACTCATCTTATAGCAAAATATACACTGTCAGTGGAGAGCCTGGAAATTATGAACTAACAAAAGCTGGACAATTCCAAGGCTTCAATCAAAACACCGCTGGAACATATCTATATATCATCCAGTATACTTATGATAGATACATGTCAACAAGCGGTACGCTGCAACAGGGCTTCTATCATTATCAGATCTTCTTCTTTGAGGTAACCAACATCACTCCAACCCTTACAGTACTTGACGAATCATATAAAGAAATATATAACGGCGGCTTTACAAATCAAAGCGTTTATGTCTTAAATGATGCAGAAAACAATATATATGATGCTCAAATTACCATCAAACTTTCTGCCTATGACTACCAAAACAAGCAATATTTCTTTAAAGATGTAAATGTCAATGATCTTGACGCATATGGCATGAGTTATGGCCAATTTGGTGAAGAGGAAAATAAAGCGATTCAAGGCAAATACGGTTTTAGAATTGACAACGGAAGCCAATATGCCAATGCTAAATTCACAGTGACTATTGAGACAATGAATTCAAATTCCCCTGGTATAAAAGAATTCACTATTGATACAAACGAAATAACTGGCATAGCAACTAGAAATGTTAGATCTTCAAGTGGTACTCAATATTCAATCCTGTCAAATTTTGATAAGTACAACACCAATCAATCGTTTATCTATTCATGGAATGAGAAAGCTAGCGGCGCTACAACTTATGGTTATATTAAACGAATTGATCTTGAAAGTATCAACTATTATTCCTCTCAATCAACTAGCGGACTGTCCACACTATTAAATTATTGGATTGGACAAGGCACATTACCTGTGTCATATAAGCTAAATATAGCTCAGTCAACTTCTTGGCGTGAATATCAAAACACTGCTATCTATAACAATGTTGTCAATGCAACTTATGTGCTATCAAATAGCGGTCTATATATACTGGAAGTTTATGACAGCGCCGGAAACTCTGCATTCTATATTACTTTACTTGATACAAGTGAACCTATCTTTATTCAAATTTCATCAGGTAATACTACTTCTTATCAAATACTAGCAAATAGTCAAACTATCTCTATTCCTGAAGATGGCACTGAAATCACCATAAATTGGGCTGATAAAAAAGCTATTTATATTGAAAACAGAACAAGCTTTACTGCTATAAAACCATATTCCTCCACTGTTAATATAACAGAGGCTAATGAAAACTTACAGACATGTCTGAGCGCTTTCTTTGAAAGCAGTCAAAATTCTGACATATTTAATGTGTCAAATATCAGTGTTTCTCCTGTAACAAGTTCTCAAGATGATGGATTGACAACAGGAATTTCAAGTTACAACGGCTACTATCTAGCTATTGACATAAATGATACTGCTTATGTAAAAGATGCACAAAGCTCAAGCCTTAGCCCATACTCTGGAAATAACTATCAAATTGATTTCTTTAACGATGAGAACGAGGCAATAGAAGGCAGCTATATACTCTCTATTATAGATGATTCAAATACAAAAGTAACAGGTAATTCTTCTGTTGATTACACTAATTATCCTTCATCCTATGTAACATTCAATGTGACAAGCGATGCTGCTAGAGTATCAGTTTACTACACTGAAAATTCAACTCAAAC
>USKO01000112.1 GCA_900555365.1 uncultured Bacillota bacterium | reverse complement strand
AGAGTGCAATATTTTGCAAATGAGATTACAAATCAAAGTATACGCATGGGACAATGGATGGATTGGGATAACAGTTATTATACCAATACCGATGGAAACATCCTCTCTATTTGGCACTTCTTGAAAGAATGCGATAAGCATGGCTGGATAGTACGAAAAAATCGCCCAATGGCTTGGTGTCCACGCTGCGGAACTAGTTTGTCAGAACATGAGATGAGCTCATCTTATCATGAAGTAGAGCATACCGCGCTTTTTATCAAACTTCCAGTGAAGGGCAAAGATTTTAAGATTGTCGCTTGGACAACAACTCCTTGGACTTTGGCAGCTAATGTTGCACTTGCAGTGCATCCTGAGCTTATCTATGCCTTAGTTGACTTTCATGGAGAAAAACTTCTGCTAGGTAAAGACAGACTTAGCATTTTGAAAGAAGACGTCAAGATTTTAAAAGAATTTAAGGGCAGCGAACTTGTTGGGCTCGAATATGAAACTTGTTTTCCAGAGCTCAAAGAACAAAATTTCACTCATAAAGTGGTAGCATGGGATATGGTTGACAATATAGAGGGAAGCTGCGTTGTTCATATTGCGCCTGGATGCGGCGTTGAAGACTTTGAACTTGGTCAGACCTTAAACTTGCCTGAAATTTGTCCTATCAATGAGCAGGGAGTAATGCTTGATAGCTGTGGATTCCTCTCTGGCAAAAAAGCAAGCGAGGTTGTCGACTTGGTGACAGAAAGTCTTAAAAAAGACAACAAATTGTTATATGCTCATAGATACAAACATAGCTATCCATATTGCTGGAGATGTAAGACCGATCTTGTGTACAAACTGGTAAGCGGCTGGTTCATTAAGATGGACGAGATAAGACCAATGGCACTCAAAGCAATTGAGGAGGTTGAATTTAAACCAGCATATGCAAAAAAACGAATGGCAGATTGGCTGACGAACATGGGGGGCTGGAACATCTCAAGAAGTCGTTTCTATGGCTTGCCTCTTCCTTTCTATGTATGTGAAAAATGTGGTAAAGTCCATGTGATCGGAAGCAGGGAAGAGTTAAAAGAAAGGGCGCTAGATCCATCACTTGTAGATAAATTGCCTAATATCCATAGGCCTTGGATAGATGAGATTACAATCAAATGCGATTGCGGCGAGCAGTTGTCGAGAATAACTGATGTAGGCGATGTTTGGCTTGACGCAGGAATTACACCATTTAGCACAAAGAAATATTTCACAGACAGAAAGTTTTTTGAAGAGAATTTCCCAAGTGACTATGTCTGTGAGATGATTGAGCAAATCAAACTATGGTTCTATTCTCTTTTAATTATGAGCGTTGTATTAACCGGCAAGGCTCCATACAAAAAAATCGTTACCTATCAATATGTCAAAGATGAACATGGTGGAGAGTTTCATAAGAGCGGAGGTAATTCTCTTGAAGCTGACCATGTGGCAGATAAGGTGGGAGCAGATGTAGTAAGATATCTCTATTCTTCTTCTCCTCCAACCAATGATATGCGTTTTGGATATTCTCTTACTGATGAGGCACGAAGAAAACTTTTAGCTTTTTGGAATATCTATACTTTCTTCAACACTTATGCATGTATTGATAACCCTGACCTTGCTCATTTCAAAGTAAATCAAAAAAATCTAACAAATGCTGACAAGTGGATACTTGAGAGTGTAAATCGCTTTATTGAAAACAGCGACCAAAGCTATAGCGAAGACAAGAGCTATAATGTGGTGCATGAGTTTGAAAAACTTGTAGATGACATCTCAAATTTCTATATCAGAAGCAATAGAAAGAGATTTTGGAAATCTGACGACAAGGAAGATCAAATGACGGCATATTATTGTCTTTACTATGCAATCAAGAACATTTTAAGAGTTATGACTCCAATTATTCCATTCTTATGTGAATATATTTGGCAAAATCTTGTTCGTGAAATTGAAAAAGATGCCGAGGAGTGTATAATGCTAAGCGGCTATCCTGAAGTGAAAGGAGCAAGATTTGAGGGTATTATCGAAGAGGTGTCACTTGCAAGAGATATTATCTCATCAGCATCGCGTCTAAGAAATGAAAATCAAATTAAAGTTAAGCAGCCTCTTAAAAAGATGTTTGTTGGTGGCGACGAGAAGATTGGCAATGTGATTAATAAGCTTGGCGACATTATCAAAGAAGAGCTCAATATTAAAGAGCTTATCACAATAGATGATGACAGCATATTCAATGATGAATTTATTACAAACTCCTGCTGATATACTCGATGAAGCAGTGTTGTATCTGCGTATTTATTTTTTAGGATTTCCGTTTTTATTCATGTATAATATTCTTTCAACTATGTTCACTTCAATTGGTGAATCAAAAATTCCGTTGATTCTCCTGATATTTTCATCTGTTTTGAATATTATTATGGATTTATGGATGGTTGCGGGGCTTGGCCTTGGCGTGTTAGGTGCAGCTATTGCGACACTTATTGCACAAGGTATTTCTGCAGTGTTTTCACTTTTGATTCTTTTTTACAGGATGAGTCGTTATAAAAGTTATTTTAAATGGTTTGACAGGAAAGAATTGTGCTCAATGCTTAAAATTGCAGTTCCATCTGTTCTTCAGCAGTCCACAGTGTCAATTGGCATGATGATCGTACAGGCAGTTGTAAATCCATTCGGTACACAGGCACTTGCCGGTTATTCGGCAACGATGCGGGTAGAGAACGTTTTTTCACTGATTTTTGTATCCATTGGAAAT
>USKO01000111.1 GCA_900555365.1 uncultured Bacillota bacterium | reverse complement strand
AGATTTTCTATCTTTTTTTTGGGGACAACCTAAACACTTTACGCTGACAGAAAATAATATCCATGGCCACGTTGGTTGTACCTATGCCTTATTACCTATTCGCAAGGTCTCGCGCAAGACTTGAAAAAGTTGTAATTCACAAATCAAAACTCTTTTGGATTTTCACCTACCATCCTTTCTCTGTAAAGACATTTTGCCGCTACTTGGTCTTTTTCACCATCTTGATTAAATTAGTTTTAATATAACATCTTTTATTCCAATTGTCAATCATTTCTAATTATCATTTATTATTAGCAGTGAAAAAATATTAACACCAATCAATAGGCTCTTCACCATTTTCTTTTAAAAATTCATTACATTTTGAAAAGTGCTTGCATCCAAAGAAGCCTCGGTATGCTGAAAGCGGACTTGGATGAGGAGCTTTCAAAATAAGATGCTGCCTGCCAATTAAATCGCTATAACTCTGAGCATATGAGCCCCAAAGCATAAATACTATCGGTTTTTTTCTTTTGCCAAGAAGTTCAATAATCTTTCTCGTCAAAATTTCCCAGCCCTTATCTTTATGCGAATTTGCAGCTCCGCGACGCACTGTGAGTACAGTGTTCAAAAGAAGCACACCTTGTCTTGCCCAGCGCTCTAGATTGCCACTCTTTTTACAAGTAATGTTAAGATCATCTTCTATTTCTTTCATTATATTAACAAGTGATGGAGGGACCTCCACATCATCAGGCACAGAAAAGGACAAGCCTTGAGCTTGACGAGGTTCGTGATATGGATCCTGACCTATTATTACAACTTTTACTTTATCATATGGCAGCTGATTTAAGGCATTAAATATCTTATCTTCGCTTGGATAGATTTCGCGTGAAGAATACTCTTCTTTTAAAAAATCTTGAAGTTTTTTAAAATATTCCTTGCCAAACTCATCTTTGAGCAGCTCATACCAACTTTTTCTTATCTGTATCATATATTAATTATATAAAAATTTACTGAAAAGGTCAAATAATATGATTTTTTATTAAAAAAATTCGCTTTTTTTAGCGAATTTTTATCTTCTTTTTTCAGCCTTGAATTTATGTAATACATTTAAGTTCTTAATCACAAGCCCAGCATGCTTTTAAACATGCCAAAACCCTCTGGGTTTTAAAAAATTTGGACAGTTGTCCAAATTTTTAGGGCTTGTGGTACTCTTTAAGAAACTATTTACTAAAACAATCACAAAAGAATATAAAATTTAATTTGAAGTATTTGTCTCGACTGCAACTGCTAGTGCAACGGTAGCGCCTACAATTGGATTATTTCCCATTCCAATAAAGCCCATCATTTCCACATGAGCTGGCACTGAAGAAGAGCCTGCAAACTGAGCGTCACAGTGCATTCTACCCAATGTATCAGTAAGACCATAGCTTGCTGGGCCGCAACGCATATTATCAGGATGCAAAGTACGCCCAGTACCTCCACCAGAAGCTACCGAGAAATAATCTTTACCATTTTCGAAGCACCATTTCTTATAGATGCCAGCTACTGGATGTTGGAATCTCATTGGATTTGTTGAATTGCCTGTAATTGAAACATCCACCTTTTCATGTTTCATTATAGCAACTCCTTCTGGAACATCATAGGCACCATAAACTTTTACTTTGCTTCGTTCTCCGCTTGAAAAAGCCTTTTCCTTAACGATTTTAAGTTCGCCGGTTTTATGATCATATTCTGTCTCAACGAAAGTAAAGCCATTTATTCTTGAAATAATATAAGCAGCATCCTTCCCGAGTCCATTTAATATGACATTTAGAGGCGTCTTTCTTACTTTATTTGCTGATGTTACAATTCCTATCGCTCCTTCTGCAGCTGCAAAACTCTCATGCCCAGCAAGGAAACAAAAGCTCTTTGTCTCTTCCTTTAAAAGCATACTTCCAAGCTTGCCGTGACCAAGACCTATCTGACGCTCGTCTGCAACTGAGCCTTTGATGCAATAAGCCTGCAAACCTTCACCAAGTTTTAAAGCCACATCACTTGCTTTTTTAACGCCACATTTAATTGCAATTGCAACTCCAAGCTCATAAGCTTTAACTGCATTATCAAAACAAATTGGCTGAATGCCCTTAACAATTTCTTCGACATTGATGCCAGCTTTTAAAGATATTTCCTTTGCCTCTTCTAAAGATGCAATATTATATTTTTTCAAAGTCTCTTCAATAGAGGTCTTTTTAACTGTCAAATCCATTAGTCCACCCTCCTTGGATCGATTATCGTTTTAGCTTCTTTAAATCTTCCATATGTCTTGGTGGCTTTTGCTATTGCCTCCTTAGCGTCAACTCCCTCACGCAGCGATTTCATCAGCGAACCAATCGCTACATACTCATAGCCTATTATCTCGCCATTTTCATCCAACCCTTCTTTTGTGATATAGCCTTCTGCCAAGTTCAAATATCTTGTTCCACCTTTTTGCTGCGAGTAAACAGTGCCAACATTACTTGAAAGTGTTTTACCAAGGTCTTCAAGTGCTGAGCCTACTTCAAGCCCACCCTCAGAGAAGGCTGATTGGCTTCTTCCATAGACAAGCTGCAAAAAGATATTTTTCATTGCATCATTGATGGCATCACAGACAAGGTCTGTGTTTAATGCTTCAAGAATTGTTCTGCCCGGAAGGATCTCTGCTGCCATTGCTGCGGAATGTGTCATTCCTGAGCATCCGATCGTCTCAACAAGTGCTTCCTGAATGATTCCCTCTTTTACATTGAGAGA
>USKO01000110.1 GCA_900555365.1 uncultured Bacillota bacterium | reverse complement strand
GTCAGTTTTATAGACTTGATAGTAGAGGCAAGATTAAGTAGCGCGTCCATAGTCAAATCACCAAAACCGCTTGTGAAAGATTGAATACCGCTAAAATCAAGATCCACATTTACATCATCAAAAATGGAGACAATTGAGGTGTCAATACCTAAAGACTGAAGCAGGATGTAGATCATTTCCTTAAATGAGGAATTATTCATTTTAAGAAGCAGCCCATTTAAATTGAAGTATGACCAGCCATCTTCAGCATTCATTTTAATATTCATATTATCTATGGTATTTGAATAAATTCTGCCGCCCATATTAAAATCATCTAAAAGATCGAATTGGAAATTTCCATAGATTGTGTCATTGTTTAACTTTAAAGTAAGTCCAAGATCAAATTGTTTGCGAGAAATAAAGTCAAATAGCGAGTCAATTAAATTAATGGCATTGCTAAGTTTTGCATAGCTCCCATTTGGTTTTATGACAATGCTTTCATTAGACAAAGAAATATTTAAATCAAGTTTTTCATATTCTACAACAGCAGTTATATCTCCAACTTTTGATATGTCAATTAAGGCAGATATATCGCCATATTTGACTACAACTTTGTCCTCTTTGATATCAATGCTAAGAGAGCTTAAAATGTTTTCAATGCTAAAGTTTTCGCTCGTTAACTGACCTAAAATGGACGAGATATCAAAACCAAGATACTTAAGCATGAACTCATTTAAAAGATCTATTTCATCAAGGTCAAATTTTAAGTTGACATTGTTTAGAGTAAAGTAAATTGTCTTTTCATACAGCATTATATCTACACTGAAATTTCCTTGAGATATATTGATAAAAGCGCAAAGCTGACTATTTGAATATGTCACATTACCATTTAAAACAAAGTCATCATAATTGCCGCTTAGCGACAAATTGATTTGATCATTTTTTAGATAATTGCAAATATATGTTAATTGTGGCAAAATCTGTGATAAGTCAGTATATTGCGATTTGTCAAAGCTTGGCAAGGTTGTATCAAAGTTTTGTTTAAACATTTCAACATTTAGTAGTAAATCTTGATAGGTCAATTTAATTGCAGCTTCATCTACAAGAGAGGCAACATTCATTTCAATACCGTTTGACAAAGTGAGAACAAAACCGTTTTCACTTTGCTGCAAACTAGTAATAAAATTAGGGTTATTGTCACTATCAAGGAAATCATTGATTATTTCAAGCACATTGTTAATATTGAAATCAAGCTCTAAAACGCTAGAAATAAAATCTTGTAGTTTATCTAAATCATTTAAAGAGAAGTAAAGTTTGCTATCTAAGAATTCTACATAGATGGTATCTTCTAAGAAACTGATATCAACATTTTGATTAAATATTGAGAAATTAACATTAAAATAAGGTCTTAGAGTGTTTATAGTAAAATTGAATGTTACATTCTCTGTGCCTATAAGAATATTTCCACTGCCATATAAATTTTTATTGGAAAGAAGTGTTACAAAATTTTCAATTGATGGCATTATATCGTCAAGTGATACATAGCGATTTATGTCGGTGATAGCTAGATTTTGATAATCAGTCGCCGAGATGTCAAAGCTAAGCTCGCCTTGGCAAACTAACGATTTAAATGCGTTTTCTTCGTTTGTAAGTATTATGTTGCCAATGCCAGCAATAGAAAGCTCAAGCTTGTCACCAGAAACTTTCAAATGCTCTAATTTTGTTAAAAGGGTGGTGAGTATATCAGCAACATTCGTTACAGAGCCGCTGGTCATATCACTTAAACTTCCAGATTTTATAGCTTCATAGATATTGACAATTTCATCTAATGGGAGCTGCACTCCTAGTTTTTCATCAAGCACCTGACAAAGCGAGTTAATTTGATCTAGTGAAAGCGATATTCGCAGGTTTTGATAATTTAAATATATAACTTCATTTTCTAAATATAGCTTTAAATCATAGCCATTTATTTTTGCGATTAGAGCGATCTTATTAAAAGTATAATCAATCTCTAAATAGCCTTCAATTGAGAGATTATCAGTCGCAATCTCGACATTTAAAGCCACATTCTCTTGTGTTAAGCTGTCAAATGTTGTGCCTATTATTTTAACAAGCTCTGTAAGAGTAACATAGTTTTCATCTTGAATAGTTATCTCTTCATGTTTTTCATTTTGAATATCGATTTTGGCATTTAAATTTGAGAAGTTGAAGCTTGCACCTGTAAGCACGTTATTTTCAAATAAAATTTGAAGAAGATAGTCTTTATGACTAATCAAAAGCCCATCTTTAGATAGTGAAATGGTAGAGCCCGATAAAATATTTTGCAAGTCAAATGAACTGGTTATAAAGTTTATAAGGTCAGCATTACTAAAATTAACTCCAAAATATTCATTTAAAAGAGCAAGCAATGTGTCGATTTCCTCAAATTTTAAACTCAAAGCCACATCGTTAAAATTTAAATAGATACTATCATTTAAGATGGTAATTGAGGCAGATGCAGTAGAGCTTGTCAGCGAGAGTAGGGCACTAATTTTGCCATTTTCTATGTCGATATAACCATCTAGCATCATATTATCATAAGCTAAATTAACATTAAGATAATATTTCTCGCTAGTAGCAAAATCTATCACGCTTTCCAAAATTGGAAGATATTCATTTAAGTTTTCATATTCGCTTGCATCTATTGTAGGCTTAGAAAGCTGCTTTTCACTTGCATAAATGCTTCCATTAATTTTGAACAAATTGCTAAGCATATCAAAAGCAATTGTGTTTTCATTATTATTTACTT
>USKO01000109.1 GCA_900555365.1 uncultured Bacillota bacterium | reverse complement strand
ACAAAATGGCGTCGAAAACTGAAAAAGCCATGAATAAAGCCGAAAAGAAGATCAAAGAAGGTGCAGATAAAATAGAAAAAAAGATGAAAAAATAAAGATAATTTAAAAAATCGCCAAACTTCTGGCGATTTTTTTACTGTTCATTTTCTTTATCTTTTGTAATTTGCTCATAAAGATAAGCGATAATCGGTTTTGAATATTCTGTCTTGCAAGTTTTTGCTACATCAAAAGCAGTTCTATCGAGCCCATCTTTAATTGAAAGATCTGCTCCATTTTCAATAAGCAATTTGACTATTTCTAAACTTGAATTATTTGGCATATAGCAAGCACGATGTAAAGGGGTCAGTTTATTGTAAGATTCTGGAATGTTGACATTTGCTCCTTTTTCTATGAGAAGCTTGACTATATCTGTTCTATTCATTGAACTAGCGAATAAAGCGGTTGCTTTATAAGTACCATTTACAGATTCGGTGTTTGGGTTTGCCCCTTGATCAAGTAGGTCTTCTATAGCTTCAATTTTCTCACCATAAAAGATAGCATCAAAAAGCTTATCATTGAGCTCTTTTTGGCTAAAAGAATGATGAGGCGCACGCTTTTCTTCTTGAACTTTTATTGCATTTTTATTTAATAGTTTTGCAAAAATACTTCCCTTCATATTTTTCTCCTTTTTTATAATTATAGTCGGGGGGGGGATTGTCAAGGGGTTTTCGTAAAAAAGTTTATAATTTTTAATTTTTTTAGCTAAAAAAACAAAAAAAAGCAGGAAAAGACTCCTGCTGAGATTTTTATAGCCGAGAACTTGCCTTGACAAGACCTTACCAACTGCCTCGCAAAGTTAAAACTCCACCAAAGCTACCTTATGGCACATTGAAGTGTCTCCTTAATGATGCTGCCGTCAGGCTCTGACATGGTTCAGAGATTTCAATTGCATAAGACCTTGATTTCATCGCCTTAAATTTACGCACATATTTGACAAGATCAAGCCGCAAACAAGCGTTCAACCCCACTATAGCGGATTGTGGGTTACAGAGCACCGCTAACTCTCCATCTATCTCGGCAGCATATATTTTAACATAATATTTTGACTTTTGCAATAAATTTAAAAACCTTTTTTTGCAAACTTTGTCAAAATGTTTTAAAAAGAGAGATTTATAAAATATAAAAAAATATATAAATTTCTTTAAATTTGCTAAAATATTATCTTTTTTTTGTAAAATGTGATATCATAATAAAAATATAAGTGTTTTCATATAAAAAATTGGAGAAAAAATGGCAGAGATAAATCAAAAATCAAACGCAAGAAGATTTCTAGATGCATACAACAATATAGACTATGCACTCAAAACAAGATATAATATAAATCGTTCAACAGGATTTTCTGATTTGATACGAAAAGCTGTTGCTATCAACTATGTAGTGCGAAAGTATCAAGATGAGCTGATCGATTATGGACGGCTTCGAAATGCGATAATTCACAATAACAATGAGGATTATGTGATTGCTGAGCCTCATATTGAAGTTGTCAAAAATATTGAGCATATTGAAAAACTTTTGACAACTCCGCCAAAGGCAGTTGAAACAGTTGCAAGGCGAGAAGTATTGACTACAAATGCGGGCAGAAGCATGAGAGAGGTTATCACTCTTATGGCGTCTTCTAATTTTAGTAATATTCCTGTATATAATGACCAAAAAGAACTTATTGGCGTTGCAAATGGTCAAAAAATACTCAATTCTATGGGTCAATTTTTGCTTGCGGGAGGAAAATGCTCAGCCTTTCTTGACAATGTTCAAATAGAAGATATGTTGTCGACTCTTCAAAATAGCAATTATTATGTGGTAAAAAATTCAAAATGCACAGTTGAAGAGGCACTTGACGAATTTGACAAAAACCATAAACTTTTAGCGATTTTATTTACCAAAAATGGCAATAAAAATGAGCTTCCTGTTGGTATTATGACAGGTGCCAATGTGGTTGAAGCTCAAAAAATTCTTGAAGATTATTAATACTTGGCACTTATGCCAAGTTTTTTTACTGGAAATTTTTAAAATATTAAAAATATTATTTAAAGCTTGCTCTTGTGCATATTAAAATCATGCAAATTGCTTGACAAGCGCTAGCATAGATTTTATAATTAAACTAGTTTTATAAAAGCGCCTGATAAAAGACAAGGTTTTTAAGTGATTTCTTAAAGAGAGTTGCGTTTTGGTGGAAAGCAATAGAATAGCTTAAAAATTATCACTTTTGTAGCTGCAGCTGTGAAAGCTTTTAAAAAATCTTTTAAAAGTCAAGTAATGGTTTGCCGGGACTTCCCGTTATAGAAGAGGTGGGTGATGGCCTGCTATTAAGTTTACAAGTGGTATATAAAGCCTAGAAGGCTCTTGTGGCTTATTCTAGGCTTTTTTAATGAAAAATAGGAGGAAATATGAAAAAAGAACAGGTTTTACCAAATTTTGTAGAGCTTGAACATGGAATTTTGAAATTTTGGAAAGACAATGATTGTTTTCATAAACTTGTCAAAAAAAATGAAGGACATGAGCGCTTCCGCTTTCTAGATGGCCCAGCAACAGCCAACAATAGGCTTGGCATTCATCATTTTTGGGGAAGAACGCTGAAGGATTTAACAATTCGTTACAATGCCCTCAAAGGCAAGGATTGTATGTATCAAAATGGTTTTGATGGACAAGGTCTTTGGGTTGAAGTCAATGTGGAAAAAGAGCTTGGCCTAAATGGAAAACCTGAGATTGTAAAGTATGGCATAGATAAATTTACCAATA
>USKO01000108.1 GCA_900555365.1 uncultured Bacillota bacterium | reverse complement strand
GAAGGTTGTACAAAAATTGCGTGATCAAAATATTGAATGTGCAGCTGTCGAAAACTTAGAAGAGATGGTTCACATTACAAATTGTAAAATCGTTGGAATCAAAAATAAAGCATTAAGTGATATTATATTAAAAGTCATAAACGAATAAAAGGAGAAAATATTGGCAAATCAAGCATTAGCAAACTTAAAGAAAATACATGATCTTCAAAAAGATGGTGAAATTTCACAGATATTGAAGGAGATAAGAAATTCCAAAATTCAAGTGGAAGCTTTTAGTAAACAATTAAAAGATCGAAAGAACACTATTTTAAATGAAATGGCAAAAAAGCAGGCTGAAAGTGAAGTTAAAAAAGAGGAAAATAGCAAAATAACTCAAGAGCAGAAGACTGTTTCAACTATATCACCTCAAGAAAATAAAACTCAATTTAAAAAATTTGATAATACAAATAACAATCAAAATAAAAACAATAACAAGCCTCCTTTTGATCGAAATAAGCCATTTAATAGAGATAATAAAAAAGATAATAATAGACAATTCAATTCCTTCAATAAAAACAATATGCAGAAAAAGAGTGGTGGAAATAATTTTGTTTCAACAAAAACAAATAATTTCAGATCATTCGCTTCTAATGATTTGCCAGAAATTGATTTTAAGGCTGAGCGAAATATTGCTAATAAAAATAAATATGCTCAAAAGAAATCTAATAGCAGTGATGAAAAGAAATCACAGGGTCGACGTAAAGATGAACAGCGAAGAAACAACATCTTTATCGAAGATGAAAATGGAATAGAAGAAGTTTCTTTTGGCTCAAGAAAAAGCGTTAAAAAGAAGAAGGAAATTGTCAAAACTGTTGCTCCTTCAATTACACACGCAATTCTTACAGCAAAGGAAATCACGGTGAAAGATTTTAGTGAAAAAATAGGTAAACCTGTCACTGAAATAGTTAAAAAACTTATGATGCTTGGAATCATGGCATCTATCAATTCAAATATAGATTATGAAACAGCTGAGCTTATTGCTAGCGATTTCGGAGTAACGCTTGAGCTGAAAATTGATAAATCATATGAGGAAAAATTAATTGAAACGGCAAAGGCTCAAGATGATGAAAAAGACCTTGTAAAAAGACCTCCAATTGTTGCTGTTATGGGTCATGTTGACCATGGTAAGACCTCTCTTCTTGATGCATTTAGACAGACAAATGTAGTTGCAGGAGAAGCTGGTGGTATAACCCAAAGCATAGGAGCTTATCAAATTTCATTCAATGGTGAAAAAATCACATTTATTGACACTCCAGGTCACGCAGCATTCACTCAGATGAGGGCTAGAGGAGCTCAAGCTACAGATATAGCAATACTTGTGGTGGCAGCTGATGATGGTGTAATGCCGCAAACTGTTGAGGCAATTAACCATATTAAAGCTGCCGGCGTACCTATTATTGTTGCAATCAATAAGATGGATAAGCCAGAAGCTAATCCAGATAGAATAAAACAACAACTTGCAGAAAATAATATTTTGCCGGAAGAGTGGGGTGGTGACGCCATTTGTGTGCCAATTTCTGCAAAAACTGGAATGGGACTGGATGATTTAAAACAAACTATACTTCTTGTTAGCGAAATGCTTGATTTGAAAGCTAATCCTAAAAAGATGGCAAGCGGTGTTGTCATTGAAGCTGAACTTGATAAAAATAGAGGCCCTGTTGCATCTATTATCGTTCAAAATGGTACCTTGAATGTAGGTGATTCGATAATGTCGGGACTTACTTATGGTAAAATACGAGCAATGTTCAATGATAAGGGCAAACCTATTAAAGCAGCCGGACCTTCTACCCCTGTAGAGATTTTAGGATTAAACGATGTTCCATCATCAGGCGATCATGTTTACGAAGTAGATAACTCTATGTCAAAACAGGTTATTCAAGAGAGAATAGACAAAATTAAGAAGGAAAGAGCAGCTCATTCTTCAGGAGTAACTCTTGACAATTTCATGAATAGAGTGCAAGAGGGCAACCTCAAGAACTTAAATATCATAATTAAAGCTGACACTATGGGTTCTGTGGAAGCTTTAAAGGCAGCACTTCTTGCTATAAGAAATGAAGAGGCTAAGGTAAACATAGTTCATAGCGGTGCTGGTGCTGTAACAGAAAGCGATGTAGATCTCGCTCAAACTACAGGGTCAATCATTATTTGCTTTAACCAAAAACCTGTTGCAAAGGCCAAAGCTCTTGCTGATACCTTAAAGGTTCAAATTAAAGAATACAAGATTATCTATGAAGTTGTCGATGAAATCACAGCTGCCATAAATGGAATGCTTAGCGTTAAATATCAAGAAGTTTATATCGGCTTTGCTGAAATTCGAATGGTTTTCAAACTTTCTACAGCAGGGAAAGTGGCAGGTTGTTACATTAAAGATGGAAAGGCAACTAGGAACGCTATTGCTATAGTTAAACGCGGCGAAGAAGAAATAGGTAAAACAACTGTTGAATCATTGAAGATAGTCAAGGATGAAAAATCAGAAGTTGTTAAAGGTTTTGAATGTGGAATTAAACTAAAAGATAATATTGATTTTAAAGAGGGAGATATTATCGAATTTTACTCAAAAGAAATTGTCAAAAGATAATTTCTTTTTAGTTTAAAAGGGGTGTTTATGTCATTAAGATTAGACAGAGCAAACAAAGAGATTCAAAGATGTGTATCACAGATTATTCAAACGCGTATGAATGATCCGCGTCTTGATCCAATGCTTTATGTAAGTGAAGTAAATTTGACGCCAGATTTCAAATATTGTAAGATAAAG
>USKO01000107.1 GCA_900555365.1 uncultured Bacillota bacterium | reverse complement strand
AAGTATAAAGTTTGCGTCAGTTTTTTGGTTGGCTTTTTGCTTTATAAAATTTTTATCGCCTTGCAAAGTAAAAGCAATGTTGATAAATAGGAGGAGAAATGAAGCTTATAGATTTACTGAGAGATGTAGTAGACATAGACGAGAGTTATTTAGATCAAAACATTGATATCAAAGATATAAAAATCGACGACAAAAAAATTGAGGAAGGAGACCTTTTTATTGCCTTAAAAGGAGTCAATAGTAACGGCAATGATTATATAGATAGTGCTTTGCAAAGAGGGGCAGCTTTAGTGATAAGTGACGAGAAGAGCGGCGAGAAAATTTTGAAAGTAGAAAATGCAAGGTCTGCTTATGCAAAGATTTGCAAGAACTTTTTCTGTAGATGCTGTGATGATTTAAAAATTATAGCCGTCACTGGAACTAATGGGAAAACCACTATTGCGAACATCACGGGAGAGCTATTGAAGTTTTCTGGAGAGAAGGTGGGTATAATTGGCACTCTCGGCGCAAAAATTGGTGACGAGGTAATTGATACAGGTCTTACTACGCCTGATCCATATATGCTTCATAGTATTTTTAAATCTATGAAGGAAAAGGGATGCGATTATGTCGTGATGGAGGCATCTGCTCATGCGCTTAGCCTTAACAAACTTGATGGCATTAAATTTGATATTGGAGTTTTGACCAATATTACCGAAGATCACCTAGATTTTTTTGAAAATATGGATAGCTATGCTGCTGCAAAATTTAAACTTTTTGAGAAGGGCAGGTGCAAAAGTGCTTTAATTTGCAAAGATGACCTATACGGTCAATTGCTTTTAACAGAATGTAAAATTCCGACCTTTAGCTATTCAATAAAAGAGAAAGCAGATATAGAGGCATCGCAAATTGTTAAATCGTTTGGAGGAAGCGAGTTTGATTGTTCTTTTTTAGGTAACATTGCACATTTTAAAGTCAATTTAGCCGGAGAATATAATATAGAAAATGCGCTTGCAACTATAGGCATTAGCAGCCTATTAAATGTTAAAAATGAAGAAATAGTCAAAGGTCTAGCATCATTAAATCCAGTTGAAGGAAGGTTTAATATAATAAAATTGAAGGGTGCAAATGTCGTTATTGACTATGCTCATACTCCTGACGGGCTTGAAAATGTACTCAAAACGGCTAGAGAGATTGGCAAAGATAACAAACTTGTAGCGATATTTGGCTGTGGCGGAAATAGAGACAAACAAAAAAGACCTATAATGGGCAGGATTGCCTCTCGTCTTGCCGATTATGTGATACTCACTAGTGACAATCCTAGGCTTGAGGACCCTTACCAAATTATAAACGATATAAAAGCTGGCGTTGACAAAAAGTGTCTTGTGATAGAAAAACGAAGTGATGCCATAAAGTATGCGCTCTCTCATTTTAATAATGGCGAAACCATTGTTATTGCTGGCAAAGGTGCTGAAAAATATCAAGACAAAGGCGGCGTCAAATATCCATATAATGATTTTGACGAAGTATACAAATTTTGTAGAGAGAACTTTTCGCCCGATCCTTATATTGAAAAGAATTAAAATATCTTAATATTTGCCCTTTTAGGGCATTTTTTTGTCTAAAATTTGAAATTTAGAATATATAAATGTTTTTTTAATATCATAACTATAGGATGGGTTAAGGAGAAGGCAATGCTTAAATATCTTTTAGCAGGTCTAGTGGGACTAGTTATTGCTATAATAATTGGTTTGCCAATTTTGAAACTTTGCAGAAAATTTCATCTTTCGCAAACCATACTTCACTATGTGGACAAGCATGCAGGTAAAAGTGGAACGCCTACAATGGGCGGCTTTATCTTTATTTTCGCAGGGATAGCGGCAAGTTTAATCTTTATTCGCGAAGATTTCTATATTCCTATTCTTATCTTGCTGACAATGCTAGGTTATGGGCTATTAGGCTTTTTGGATGATTATATAAAGATAAAATTTCACAAGAATGAGGGGCTCAAACCATATCAAAAAATTATTGGACAAGTTGCGATAGCTTTGATACTTGCTTTTTTTGTTTATTTCAAGGTTGGAAGCGAGCTAGATTTCTTTGGACTGAAACTAGATCTTGGCTTATTCATAATTCCTTTTATTGTGGTTTTCTATGTGGCAGTGACAAACTCAGTCAATTTGCTCGATGGGCTAGATGGTCTTGCTAGTGGAGTAAGCGGAACTTATCTACTGTTTTTTGGTGCGATTTTAGCACTTCTAGGTTTTAATAACTATGCAATTATATCTTTTGCTTTTGTTGGAGCTCTTCTTGGTTTTTTGGTATTCAACGGCTTTCCAGCAAAAATATTCATGGGAGATACTGGCTCTCTGGCCCTAGGCGGTCTTATAGCCTCACTTGCTGCAATGAGTGGTCTGTCTTTAATTTTGCCGCTGATTGGTATTTTATATGTGCTTACAGCATTTTCGGATATTTTGCAAGTAGGTTACTACAAAAAGACTCACAAAAGAATTTTTAAAATGGCGCCTCTTCATCATCATTTTGAGCAGTGTGGCGTGCATGAAAACAGGATTGTGACAGTATATATATTAATAACGCTAGTTTGCGGAATGGCTTGCCTAATTGGATATATGGCTGTCACAGGAGTTATATGAGGTTAAAAGGAAAACGAGTTTTAGTATATGGCATGGGAATAAGTGGCCAAGCAGCATGCAAGTTGCTCCATGAAAAGGGAGCGATTGTCAGTATTTATGACGATGAAAAGAGGTTTTCTGGCTATTTCAATTTTGAAAAAGAGCCAATGAAGAGAAAATATAATCTTGTCGTTATCA
>USKO01000106.1 GCA_900555365.1 uncultured Bacillota bacterium | reverse complement strand
AAAAAGGAAGAAAAGAAAGAAGAGTTTAAAGAAAAGAAGCAGGAAGATAAGCCTAAAAAAGAAGAGGCAAAGAAAGAAAAAACCGTAGAAAAGTCGGAAGAGAGTCAAGAGGAAGAAAAAGAAGAATATGTTTACAAATACATTTCTCCAATGGCATTTTTAAAAGGATTTTTCGAAGCAGCAGGCAAAGATGTTGTAATTAATGAAAGTGAAGATGACAAATTTGTAACTTACAGCGTTGAAGGAGAAAATCTCGGAGAGCTTATAGGGCATCGCGGCGAATGTTTCTTTGCAATAAGCAGACTTTTGAGCGCTGTTTGCGGAAAGAGCGAAAAGAAAATTCTGCTAGACATTGGTGGATTTAGAGAGAAAAGAGCAGAGAGCCTAACTGCACTTGCAAAGCGCGTTGCAAATAAAGTGTCTAAGAGCGGAAGATATGCAAAACTCGATCCAATGAATCCAAGTGATCGAAGAATAATTCATACAGCTCTTCAAGATGACCAAAGAGTGACAACATTATCTAAAGGCAGCGAGCCATACAGATATGTTATCATTTTCCCAAAAGGAGAAGAATAATTAGAGAATTTGACAAAAACTTGAACTTGTGTTCAAGTTTTTTATTTAAAAAAAAGATAAAGACTTTTCTTTTGAAGTTTTCCATGATATAATTCATAGCATGGAAGATATTATTGCAGCAATTTCGACCCCTCTAGGCAAAGGAGCAGTTTCAATAGTAAGGATGAGTGGAAATGGATGTTTGGGAGTAGCAAAAAAGTTTTTTACTTCCAAAAGCCTTTGTTATGAAAATATTACTCCCCGCCTTCTATATCTTGGGAATTTTACTTTTTCTGGCCAATCAAAAGAAAAATGTATGATGGTATATTTTAAAGCGCCATTTTCTTATACTGGCGAAGATGTGGTTGAGTTTCAGCTTCATGGAGGGACGGTAATAACGCAGGCAATTCTAGACGAACTTTTAAGTCACGGAGCAAGACTTGCCGAGGCCGGAGAATTTAGTAGGCGTGCTTTTGAAAATGGTAAGATTAGTCTTGACGAAGCTGAAAGTATTATTGAAGAAATAAATGCGCAGAGCTCGGGCGAGCTTAAAGCAAGCCTAATGCAATCTAGAGGAGAACTAAAGAGAGAAATAGAAAAATTGCAAGATGATTTAACAGACTGTATTGCAAAGATTGAGGCAACTTTAGACTATCCAGAGGAAGATTTTGAGAAATCAGCGAAAGAAGAAATTTTTAAAACAGTTCAAATGTGTAAAGCAAAAATTGAAGAGTTTATAGACAATTCACAAAAAGCCCAATACCTAAAAAATGGAATTAATGTTGCAATCGTAGGCAGTCCAAATGTTGGAAAATCAAGTCTTTTAAATGCAATGCTTGGGGAAGAGCGTGCGATAGTGACAGATATAGAGGGTACGACGAGAGACTATTCTATAGGAAGCGAAGAATATAGAGGAGTCAAATTCAACTTTATTGATACTGCTGGAATTCGAGAATCTGAAAACGAAGTTGAAAAAATTGGTATAGAGCGCTCAAAAAGATGGGCAAAGGAAGCAGATGTGGTTTTGTTTGTGCTTGATGGCTCTAGGCAAATGACAAAAGAAGACAAGGAAATAGAAAATTCGATAAAAGACCTAGGCAATGTAATAACAATAATCAACAAATCAGACAAAGAAAGAGTTCTGCCAAAGATCAAAGGTGAAATAGAAATCTCTGCTTTAAAACAAGATAACATCAAAACGATTGAAGAGAAAATTTATAATCTTATAATCGAAGATAAGATAGACTTTAATAAACAGATCATAACAAATGAAAGACAAATCAACATTTTAAAAGAATGTGATATGATAGCGAAAGAGCTTTTATCATCTTTTGAGCAAAGCATGGACATAATCGCAATGCAGATAAAGAAACTGTGGAACAGTTTAGGCAAGATCACCGGCCAGTGCGAAAATGAGAAAATTATAGATTTAATTTTTTCAAAATTTTGTCTTGGAAAGTAAAATCACAAAAGTGACAATCTGTAAATTAAAATTACAATTAAGCTTTATAATTGTTTAAAAAACCTAATGATATTAATATTAAGGAATAAAAAATGCAAAACATAGGCAAAGCTGCATCTTTAAGATTATATGAATTATTGTCAGAGAAAAAAATGACTATATATAAGCTTTACAAAAATTCGGATTTAGATCGCGATAATGTTTATAATTTAGTTAAAGGTAAAAATGCCGATGTGAAATTAAGCACATTAGAAGCAATTTGTGAAACAATAGGAATTTCTTTAGAGAAATTTTTTAGATCTAAATATTTTAGAAGTTAAGTTCAACAAGTAAAATCTTATTGAATTTTTTTTAAAATTGTTATATAATATGCGTTATGGACGAATTCGACGCTATAGTTGTAGGTGCTGGACATGCTGGCTGTGAAGCGGCACTCGCACTTGCTCGTACAAAAAACAAGACTTTGCTGTTATCACTGAGCCTGGACGCAGTGGCTTTTTTGGCGTGCAATCCTTCGATTGGCGGGACTGCTAAGGGGCAACTCGCTAGCGAAGTGGATGCTCTTGGCGGTCAAATGGGAATAAATATTGATAAGACTTTAATACAACTGAGGATGTTAAACAGCGGCAAGGGTCCAGCAGTTCAAAGTTTGAGAGCGCAGGCCGATAAGATTGCCTATCACAACGAGATGAAAAAGACAATTGAAAATACTGCTAATTTATATTTAAGACAAGCAGAAGTCACAGATGTGACAGAAGAAGGAAATTACAAGATTGTCTCTACAGCAGTTGGAAAACAGTACAAAGCAAAAGCGGTG
>USKO01000105.1 GCA_900555365.1 uncultured Bacillota bacterium | reverse complement strand
CTGATACTTTGTAGTTTTTCACCCCTGCAAGCACTCCCTCTAGCTCTGTTAGTTCATGATAATGGGTAGCAAATAATGTCTTAGCATGGAAATATTTCGATATATACTCAATAACTGACCATGCGATGCTCAGACCATCAAAAGTTGATGTTCCTCGCCCAATCTCATCAAGCACTATCAAACTCTTATCTGTTGCATTTGCTAGAATATAAGCGACTTCGCTCATTTCAACCATAAATGTACTTTGTCCAAAAGCAAGGTCATCACTAGCCCCTACTCTTGTAAAAATTCTATCTGTGATTGGAATATGGGCTTCCTTTGCTGGAACGAAACTTCCGATATGTGCAAGCAAAGTTATTATTGCAACTTGCCTCATATATGTTCTTTTCCCTGCCATATTAGGTCCTGTTATTACCATGATTTTATTTTCGTCATCATCAAGCAAAGTATCATTGGCTACAAATGTTCCTCTCTCAATATACTGCTCAACCACTGGATGTCTGCCGTCAATGATTTTAAGGGTTTTGCTAGATGAAGATACAACCGGTTTTACATAACCATTCTTCACAGCTACAATGCCAAGAGAAAGAAGAGCATCTATATTAGCAACGGCTGATGAAATTTGTTGAAAAGTTTGAATGTACTTACTCAATAGATTTTTAATTTCGCCAAATATTTGCATTTCAAGATCGTAGGCTTTTTCTTCTGAGCCTAAAATTTTATCCTCTATCACTTTAAGATCAGGAGTAATAAAACGTTCGCCATTTGCTATTGTTTGCTTCCTAATATATCTTATTGGCACTTTGTCTAGCTGGCTCTTGCTAACCTCAATGAAATATCCAAACACGCGGTTATTGTTTACACGAAGATTTTTTATTCCTGTCTCTTCAATTTCCTTTTTTTCAAGTTCTTTCAGCCATGTAGATCCTAACTTCTTCGCCTGTCTATATTCATCAAGCTCTTTATTAAATCCTTCTTTTATAAATCCGCCATCCTTAGTCATATGCGATGACTCTTCACTGATCGCCTCATCAAGCATTTTTGCAATACTTGCAACATCGACTATCTCATCTCTATATTTTACTAGATATTTGCTGCTGACACTGCTCATAGCCTCTTTAAGCTTTGGCAAAGCTTGCAAGGATCTTTTAAGATCTACCATTTCTTTAGGAGTAATATTTCCAAATGCCACTTTAGCAGTAAGCCTCTCAATATCAGCAATTTCTTTTAATATATCACTTACTCTATCGCGTACTATTATTTTTTTAACATACTCTTCAACTGCTTCCAGCCTACTGTTTATGGCTTTCGCATCTTGCAATGGCTGGTCTAGCATTCTTCGAAGCGTTCTAGCGCCCATACTAGTATTAGTCTTGTCTAGTACCCATAAAATCGAGCCCGTTCTTTTTCGATCTCTATTGTTTTCAACTATCTCAAGATTTCTTCTAGTATTGAGATCAATAATCATGTAATTTGTATTTCTGACAATATTAATTTTATTTATATTTGACAATGTTCTTTTTTGTGTTTCATTGAGATATTCAAATAATGCACCAGCGCTGCTAACTATCGCATCCTGCCCCTTTAAGCCATAGACAGCTTCAAAATTATCGCCAAATTGCTCTTGTAGATTGTCAATTGCCCTAGACTTGCTAAATGCCCAGTCGTAATATTTATTTAGTTTCTTCATACTTGAAAAAGCAATAGGAAGATTGTTGTAAAATTTAGCAGCCTCTTCATTGCCTATAATCTCAGATGGCAATATTCTAGCAACAAGATCGGTAACATCTTTCTCAGGAGATTCGCCTGGCCAAATGACCTCAAACTCACCTGTAGAGATATCTACATAACTTAATCCCAATTTTTCTCCATTTTTATATATACAAAGAAGATAATTGTTTTTTGGTCCCTCCAGCATTTCCTCATCTATTAAAGTACCTGGGGTTATAACTCTTACTACATCACGCTCAAGAAGTTTTACACCTGGCTTTGGCTGAGTTAACTGTTCGCAGATAGCAACTTTGTAACCATTTGCTACAAGTCTTGCAATATATGTCTTTATTGCATGATATGGCACTCCACACATAGGCGCTTTTTCAGCAAGACCACACGATTTGCGTGTTAAAATCAAATCTAATGCTTTCGATGCTTTAATTGCATCTTCGAAAAACATTTCATAAAAATCACCCATCCTATATAAAAGGATGCAATCTTGGTAATTCTCCTTTATCTCTAAATATTTCTTCATGGCTGGAGACAAATTTTCCTTGCTCATGATCTCCCCTCCTTTTGCAACTTCTTCTCAAGTGCAAGAAGCTTATTGACGCGTTCTCTTTTAACTTTTTCACTGATTTGGTCTGGCATATTGCTTGCAACTGTTCCCTCTCTTGGCGAATACATAAATGCAAATATGCTATCAAATTTAACTTTTTGTACTAAAGTACAAGTATCATTAAATTCTTCTTCTGTTTCACTAGGAAAGCCCACAATGAAATCTGATGTTATTCGGCAGTTTGGCACCTGCTGTCTAATTTTATCAATAATTTCTAGATACTTTTCGCGTGTATAGCGTCTATTCATAAGTTTTAAAATACGATTATTTCCACTCTGCGCGGGAAGATGAATAAATTTTTCGATTTTATCTTCCCTTCTTACTGCTTCTATGACATCATCCGTTAAATCTTTTGGATGTGAAGTCATAAATGAAAGTGTAAAATTGCCCTCAATCGCGCAAATATCATGTAGAAGTTTTGCAAAGCTTATCGGCTTTTCAAGATCTTTGCCGTATGAATTTACATTTTGTCCTAGGAGGGTGATTTCTTTAACACCCTCATCTA
>USKO01000104.1 GCA_900555365.1 uncultured Bacillota bacterium | reverse complement strand
ACAACTCTTCGCCGAGATTTTTATCCTAACAATGGTCAGCACTTGCCAGAGCGAGTGGAGTTTATCGAAGATGTAAGAGAGGATGCAAAAAGACGAGACTTTACTTGCAATGCAATATATTATGATATAAAAAATGAAAAGATACTGGATTTTTATAATGGAATTGAAGATATTGGTAGAAGAGTTCTAAAAACTGTAGAAACACCAAATGAGGTTTTTTCACATGATGGGCTGCGAATTTTGAGGCTGTTTCGTTTTCAATGCGAACTTAATTTTAAAATAGATAAAGAGACAAAGCAAAGCGCTTTAACTTATGTAAATAATCTGACTGATGTGTCAGGGGAGCGTTTTATATATGAAATTACTCGAATTCTTCATAGTCCACTTAAATATCCTCGCATTGCAAAGAAAAATGCCTATATGACAGCACTAAAACAATTCAACAAGGCAAAGCTTTGGCCTATTTTTGGAATTGATAGCCCAAAAATCAAATTTAAAATGGTTAAAAAAGTAGCTAGAAAATCTAAAGGGTTCTTGATTGATGTAATTGACACAGTAAATCCTATTTCAATTTCCTATTATTTAAACTTGATTTTGTCTGATTCATTTAAAATGCCTAAAAAAATGGTAGAGCAATATATAAACATACTCTCAGGTTATTATGAGGCACTAAATAGACAACAAAACAAGCCATATTTCTTTAAGTACTTTGATAATTTCCCAGAAATTTATTCTCTTCTCATTCACAAATCAAAGTACTTGGCAAATAAGTATCAATTCTTCTATAAATATATAATTTCTCATAAATTGATTGTATCTGTCAAAGATTTAAAAATAACTGGCGAGGACATCAAAAAACATTATCCTTCTGTAAAACCAAATCGATACAATCCAATATTAGAGAGTTTACTTAGTGATATCTTTGACGGCCTTATTAGTAACGACAAAGAGGAATTGATAGAGGCAGTCGAGAAGAAATTAAAATACCTATAAAAATCAATAAAAGACAAATACGAATTTATATTTGTCTTTTATTTTTAAAATTAATCTATTCCGAATTTCTTTTTTGCATTCTCAAAAGTGGTTTTTGTAACCTTTTGAGGAGAGATGTATTTAACATTAGAAGAAGGCAAACTCATTCCTTCGCCAAGCTCACTTGTACCTTCTACAATAATGCCATTTTGTGGCTGATAATGGTCGTGGCGCACCAGCTTTTCTTCGATTACTTCTCCGTCTTTGACATATTGAATATAGCCCTTTGTTTCATATCCTTCTTGAGGGTATTTAAGTCTGTAATATTCACCTTTGTATAAAACTTTATCATCATATTCGCCCTTTGTATCGGTTATGATGGTATCTCCTTTATGAGGAAGAACTTTTACAAGTTCGGTGCGAGTTTGAATTGTTTTGCCATCTTCTAGAGGCTGACCATAGATTTCTACTGTTGCCTCTTTATCGGTGCAGACGCATTTGATATAAAATGGGCTGTCAAGCGTATTTTTGAATACAAGATCGGCATATCCTTCACTTACCATAGCGTCAAAAGATAGTGGCACATAGGAAGCAGGCAAGGAATGATGATTGACTTGCAATATTTCTACGTCAGCTCGCAGCAGGGCGTTATAAAGGGTGGTAGAAGCTTGGCACACACCACCGCCAACACCAGAAGTATAACTGCCGTTCAAGATGATATAGGCGTTTTTATAGCCATTGGCTGTTGTACGAGGCCCTGTAGTTGAATTGAATGAGACCTCTTCTTGTGGCTCTACAATCATTCCATTGAATTTGGACAGGGCTAGTTTTATATTATCTTTACGGTTTTGAGTGGATTTTGAATAATTTGTTGAAAAGCTGCTTATAAGCGTGATATTTTCAAGCATCTGTTCAAGTGATCGATCTGGAAGAATTTCTTCAAATGGAATCTCAATGACTGAATAATCGCTATTTTCTATTGCTTTATTGATCTCTTCTTCAAGTTTTATCCTGTCTACTTTAAAAGATTTTTTGCCTTCATCTAAAGTAAACATTTTTTCAGATGAAGGGTCAAACTTAATTTGACTTGCCTGCTTGTGACCTTCTATTTCACTTGCGATCTCTTCAATTTTTTGATCTAGACCGCCCATTAAACTTTTATAAGAGACTGTGAGCATCAATCCTTCTTTTTTTATTTGATTTTCAATTTTCTTCTTTTGAAAGATATTGCCTTCTCTGCCATAACCAATGATCTTATCAAGAGAATTTTCAAAATTGCCAACCATTTCAAAATCTTTGCCATTTATATTCCACTGTTTTTCTCCGTCGCTAAGTGTTATATTGATATTGTTCTTGTTTTCGAGAAATTTAGTCGTTAAAAGATTGTTAGCGTCTTCTTTGGTAAGGCCTGAAATATCTACACCATTTACATATGTATTTTGATAGAATGTTGTCTTATCACTGATAGTATCGCCAAAATAGAACTGGCAAAAAAGCAGCAGCCCCACTGCTAAGAATGATACAGACAGCAACCATAGTAGTGATGATTTTTTATTTTTCTTTTTTTGGTGTTATTTATGATTAATCGGGTGCAGGTTTTATGGTATTTAAATAAAGATGATTTGGAAAATTATTGCTTGGACTTTAAACCTTATAAATCTCATAAACTTGATGGGTATGAAATTTGTGAGGTAGATGAAGATTTGATTTTTGATTTGTGTGATCGAGATCCTGATAAATTACAACCTATTGATTATTTTAAAAATAAAACTGAAATTAAGAATTATTTAACTGATTATATTACAAATGAAGAATATGAATTAGCTGTTGATTCTCCCGAACTTAAAGATAAAATCAATAAAGCTATTGAAA
>USKO01000103.1 GCA_900555365.1 uncultured Bacillota bacterium | reverse complement strand
AATAAGAGGGAATCTCAAGTATGATATAGTTTCAGACTCACCTCCAAATTTAGACGTATCAACATTTGATGAGTTTGAAGTGAAGTTATTAAGAAAATTGAAATGCATACCTACAATCTTAGGATTTAAAATCACAATGCCACAACCCTATTGCCTATTATTCTATATGTGCGAGATTCTTCCATATGCTGACTCCCATAGAAATTATATAAAGCGATAAAATAGAAAAATGTCATAGGACTGAAGTGGCAGATAGTAGAATTAAAAGCAATAAGAACAAAAGCCAAGGCAAAAACAGATTTCCTTAGAAAGAATTTAATATAAATCAGAAACAATACAAGCGGTACAGTTCCTTGCTCAATAAATATTTTATAATAAGCTGAGATTATATGAGAAAAAAGAAAACTGAGACGAACTATCCTTGTCTACTTAAAAATAAAATTAAATACAATAAGAAATTGTCAGAAACTAGTGAGCTGTCAATACTTTTTTATACACTTGAAGGTGTGCAAAACAATAGGCCTTTTCTCGAAAAAGTTATGGACAGTTTAAAATTTAAGCATAAAGAAAAACAAGAAGCTCCTATCGTCACTGAAAATGTTGAAAGATATAACCCTGACATCAAAACAGGCCTTACTAAAGAGCAAATAGAAAATCGAACTGCAAACAACTTGACAAATAATACTAAGGTCAAATCTACCAAATCTTATGCTTCCATTTTTATCAAAAATATCTTTACTTTTTTTAATATGCTTTGGCTTATCATTGCTGTTGCCTTGCTGTTGGTTGGCTCTTATAGTGATTTAATCTTTATTCTTGTCATTGTTGCAAACACAGCAATTGCCATCATCCAAGAGATACGCGCTAAAATTGCAGTAGAAAAACTTTCAATAGTGACAGCACCTCTTGTCAAAACGATCAGAGAAGGCACAACTCAAGAAATCGCTGCCGATAAACTTCTCCTTGACGATGTGATTATATTAACAAGCGGAAATCAGATCCCTGCCGACAGCATTATACTCGATGGCAAAGTTGATGTGAATGAAAGTTTACTTACCGGTGAGTCTAACGCAATTGAAAAGAATGTTGGTGATACTCTTCTAAGCGGCAGCTTTATAGTTTCAGGACTATGTTATGCAAGAGTGAATAAAATTGGAAGAGATAATTATATCTACCAAATGGCTAAAAAAGCAAAGGAATTTAAGGCGCCACAGTCCAACCTATTCAAAGATTTGAATAGACTTATTAAATATATTGGAATTGCACTTGTTCCTATTGGAATTCTTACCTTCTTAAAAGAATACTCGGTTGCAGGTTCAACAATAAAGGACCAAATCACCAATACAAGTGGTGCTCTTACAAGTATGATTCCTGCCGGCATGTTTTTACTTGTAACTATAAGTCTTGCAATTGGCGTTATTAAACTTACAAGAAAGAAAACTCTTGTTCGCGACCTCTACTCTATCGAAATGCTAGCAAGGACTGATGTGCTATGTCTTGACAAAACTGGCACGATTACTGACGGCACAATGAAGGTTGTCGATTTTATTACCTTTACCAAAAAACGCAAGTCTAGCATAACAAAACTTTTGGCTAGTGTTCTTAATGCTCAAAAAACCATGAATTCAACCTCTAATGCTATGATAATGGAATTTGGTAGAGATGAAGAGTATAAAGCTCTCAATGTGGTGGAATTTTCTTCTGAGCGTAAATATTCGATAACACAGCTGCAAAATAAAAAGATATACTTTTTAGGTGCTGCCACTAGAATAGGATGCCCGCTAACTGAGCAGCAACAGGAAAGTATCAAACAAATGCAAAACAAAGGGCTTCGAGTGCTCGCGTTTGCAGAGCAAGAAAGCGGAGCTTTTGATAAAAATATGTCCGGAAAAAAATCTACTTTACTTGCTTTAATTGTGATAGAAGAAAAAATTCGAGAAGACGCTATTGAAACAATTCAATGGTTTAAAGATAATGGCGTTGAAGTCAAAATAATCTCTGGTGACGATCCTGCTACGGTATCTAAAATCGCTGGAAGAGTGGGCGTCGACCACAGCGACAAGTATATTTCACTTGATGGAGTCAGCTTGAAAGATGTGGAAACTATGGCTGACCAATTCACTGTATTTGGAAGAGTTACACCAGAGCAAAAATATACCATAATAAAAGCCTTGAAAAATAAAGGCAAAGTCGTAGCGATGACCGGAGATGGAGTAAATGATACTCTCGCACTAAAAGAAGCAGATTGCTCAATTGCTATGGCTGATGGAAGTGAAGTTGCTAGAAGCATATCAAAGCTTGTCCTGCTTGAATCAAATTTCTCTTCCCTTCCAGATGTAGTAAAAGAAGGTCGACAAGTTGTGAACAATGTGCAAAACTCATCCTCACTCTTCTTAATGAAAACATTTTTTGCAATAATCCTAACAATTATAACACTGTTCATCCAACTGCCTTATCCTTTCAGACCAAGTATGATGATGCTTCTTGAATTCTTTGTCATTGGCTTGCCTTCATTCATGCTTACTTTTGAACCTAATAATAAGCACATTAAAGGTAATTTTATTCCACAAGTTATGAAACGAGCCTTGCCAAGAGCACTATTAATGCTTATAAATGTTTTAATTGTAATGTCGCTATATTATTCGCAAACTATAGAAACCTTAACATTCAGTGAATATAGAACGCTAGTAGTTCTCGTCTTGACATATACCGGATTCTTAAATCTTGCCACTCTATGTTATCCTTTTACTTTGCTAAAAGCGATCACTTTGGGAATATCGTTTGTAGGAATTACAGGTGCCATAATTGCCATTCCAAAGTTGTTCTCAATAAACGATCACTCTTTGACAGTGCTAATAACTTTC
>USKO01000102.1 GCA_900555365.1 uncultured Bacillota bacterium | reverse complement strand
CCCTGCCGTAACTCTCATAACAGCATTATAACAAATTACAAGTCCCAGTCAAAATTTTTTTAACTTTTTCTTTCTATTTTTCTCATTTCGCGCAAGGCAAAAACAAAGTTTTTGTAGTCAAAACTTTCGTTTTGATAAAATTTAAAAATACATTTTTAAATTTTCTTGCGCGACTTTTTTATCACACCAGCCACAACCAAAACATAAATTAGTTTTTGTAAGGAGGAAAAATGCAACAAGTAAAAAAAATATCAATTTTCACTCTTTGCCTATTAATCTGCCTAAGTGCAGGACTTTTGTTCTTCGGATGCGGAGGAAGTAGCAACCGAATTAGATTAAACGAAGTCACTCATAGTATCTTCTATGCACCTTTGTATGCTGCCTATAACCTAGGCTATTTCGAAGATGAAGGACTGGAAGTTACTATTGAAAGCGCAACAGGTTCCGATGCTTCAATGACGGCACTTTTAAGCGGTAGCGCAGACATTGTTCTGGTCGGTCCTGAAACAGTGGTTTATTCTGAAGGTTCAAAAGACAGTCCAGTTATCTTTGGTCAGCTAACTCAGAAAGACGGATCTTTCTTTGTTTCAAAAGATAACATCGAGAATTTTAGTCTTGATATGTTAAAAGGCAAAACTATTATAGGTGGAAGAAAAGGCGGAATGCCAGCAATGACACTGCAATATATAATAGAACAGGCAGGACTTACCATTGGCACAAACACGGCAAATGGCGAAGTAAATCTGCGAACTGATGTATCTTTCGCAATGATTGGCAGCGAATTTGTTACAAGTGGCAACGAGTTCTGTACTCTATTTGAACCTACAGCAACCAACCTTGAAAAAGAAGGCAATGGCTGTGTGCTCAATGCAGTTGGCGACTTCTCGGGATATCTGCCATATACCTGCTTTGCTACTAAACAAAGCTATCTTACAAATCATGCAGACAATGCAGAGAAATTCTTAAAAGCAGTCGCTAGAGGCTATCAATATTTGAAAAACAGCTCTCTTGCGGATGCAGCAGCAGCTCTTGCACCATCTTTCTCTGGCATGACAAATGAGGAACTTGCAATAGCAGTTGAGCAATATATTAGAATCGACGCATGGTGCTCAAGCCCTGTCATGACCGAGGAGTCCTTCAACAGAATGCTTGAAATTATCAACTCAACTACAGAAGAAGCCCAGTACCATCCTCAATTTAGCAGTATTGTTGATAACACAATAGCTGAAAAAGTTGCCTTAAGTTTTACAGAATAGCAATTAAGTTTAACAAAAAAAAGAGTGCTCGCACTCTTTTTTTATTTCTATTTTACATGTAATAGTCTTTGTAACTTGCTTCTTTAACTTTTTGTTTCTTAGATCCTGATTTTCCTTTTCCGCCACCACGAGTATGTCTAATAATTATAAATATCACAATTCCCGCAATTAGAGCCACTCCAATTGGAACGAAGATATATACATACAGCATTTGTTGATTGTAATGAGAATTATCCTGAGTAGTTACAAAGGAAAGACTTAAATTATGGTCTTCAAGCTCTTGTACTAAATTCATGTTAAGGCGGAAATTATAAGTGGTCTCCTGCGTCTGCTCGTCTGTAATAGGATCAGATGTCTCCACAATCCCAAGATCCTCAACATCTTGACCATATAGGTCTGCAATACTGCTTAAAAACAATTGCTCATCAAGCACATAATTGGCATTGGTAACAAGTCTTATTCTCACATTTGTATCTGTATTTGATACAGCAATTGATTCGCCTTGATAAAGCTGATCATTGACAGATACCGACTTTATTCCTGCATTTTGGTAATCTGCCACATCGACAAGAATTGCATTTTCACTTGAAAAATATGCTACGAGTAAAAACTCTTGATCAAAAGGTGCGATTCCAAAACTTATAGAGAGCGAGCTGCTTTGTGCTCCTTCAAAATCCTCGACTAAAGCTGAGTATTCGCCATCTCCATCGCCATCAGCTTTGTAGTAAAGCTCCCAGTGCGAGAAAGTATAAATTCCTTCTCCTCTAGCCGATATTTCTTGCGTCCTTGTTTGATATGTGAAATTTATAGAAAGAGAATCAATATAATTGCTTCCCGCGCTAACTCCACCTTGGCCATTTAATATAGCTTCATCTGACACTTTAACTTGGCAATTATAGGTCGAAGCATTTAATGAGAAACTGTAAGTTCCATCTGTCACATCATTGACATCCACATATATGTTATAGCCGATCACTAAATTGTCATCATTGGTAATTGGCTCAGCTTGATAGTAATCTCGTGACAGTGCCTCGCCTTGTAATAGCACATTCCCAAGTGTGTAATATCCATAGTATTGCTCATTATAGGAAATGGTAATTATTAAATTTTGACCATATTGAGCTTGCTGCGAAGAAGCACCTTCTCCTTCTAGAGATGTCTTAATGACAGCCGAGTTTAAAACCCCAGTGTTATCAAGAATACTGTTTAAAGAATAGCTAAATGTTTGAAATCTTTGAAGAGCGATACGACTATCTTTTAAGCACCATATGGTGTCAAAGTTAAAGCAGAGTTCAACTATATCAAAATTGCTTGCATTTCTTAAAAAGTCCTCGTTTATTTGCTCAACTTGTTGCAGATATTGATTTTGCTCAATTGTGCCGGCGCCTGTTGCCATTATTCCGCCTTGTGTCCAATAACAAAAGGACAGTCTTGCATTAGAACCATATTCTCCAGTTATTGCACCTGCATTGCAATTTGATAACGAATCGCTATTGTCGCTAATCTCACCTGCAAAGCAGCAATTTAATGAAGATGAACTAGCAAGATTTCCTATTATACCGCCTATAAATTGGCTATTAGCTCCCGATTGCCCAGAAATATTGTCCTGCACTAGAATATCGCCATAGTTAAGACAATTTGTAATCAT
>USKO01000101.1 GCA_900555365.1 uncultured Bacillota bacterium | reverse complement strand
CTAATCAAAAAAACACCCTTTCTCATAAAATCGATAATAATTTTGTCGAAAATGAAATTGCTTTATAGGAGGTAATTGTGGATAAAGAAAAAATGCAAGAAACATTTGCTGAAAAAGTTATATTTTTAAACAATTATGTTGCTTTGACAGAAGATTTTGAAGGTGATCGAACTGGATGGGAACGCAGATTATTCGATGATCCTCCTAAACTTGGAAACTATTATGCCTATCATTTTGGTAAAAATGGAAAACATTTTGTGCAGATCGAAGAAGGAAACGAATACATCCCCCAGCTTGAAGATATATATATTATCAAGGAAATTGATGATAAATTTATCTACTTAATTAAAAATGGCGAAAACAAGATTGTTAAATTTAACAAAATCCAAGGCAACTACTCTCCTTTAGATCTTGTATACTGTCATGGAGATAAGTTAATCAAAGACCAAACTTTTACTAAATATTTTAATGAATTTTTATCAAAATTTAATCAAAAAGTTAGTTTTGACAAAAACAACTTTAAAATGCATAGATATCTTATTGAAGATATATATAAACACGGAGTTTGCTTATGTGAACTTGATGATATCCATAAATATACATATATTGGTGATTATGAGCTGAATGGGAATATTTCTACAGGAGATATATATATCAAAATTGAGCTTGGCAGAGATCATGCCTACATATATGAAGACGATCTTTCCGCATTACATGTGACATACAATCAAGTTCTAATGAGAGATCAATCTCCAGATGAAAAAATGAATGATTTCGAGGTTGTTGATTTCTTTGACAAACTTGTAAAACAAACTAAAGAAAAAAGAAAAAAATTGATTAAAGTTAGCAAAAAAGCAGAAGAATATTATGCTGCTCATCCTCTTCCATACTCTAAAGAAGATATAATCGGCACTTATCAAATTATGGAACTTGAATTTGATCATGTTTATAGATTATCTAATTGTGATCAAAAAAATGATTTTAACAATTATGTTGATGAGAAAGAACTTCCTCGATACGCAAGAGAAGAAGATGTTGTTGTTCTTGTTCAAGATAAAAAGACTAAACAGAAAAAATATTACTTTACTAGGAAACATTATACAAATTCTTTTGATTATGATTTAAAATTGACGGAGGAAACTTTAAATGCCTATAAGCAAAAGATCAAGCACAATTAATCCTTTGATCTTTAAATCTGAAAAAGTATATAAAATACGTGGAATTGATAACAGCAAATTTGAAAAAAATAAATATTACATTACTAAATTTATAAAACTTTCGAATTATTCGCGCGATCCAAACAATCCCTATCTTTTTCATCATGTGCTGTCCCCTTTTAGGCATCTAAGATATAACGGAAAAATTGAAAGAAAAAGAAAAGTTAAAGATATGGGCTGCCATATTACCGCTATTGATTGTGGACAAGGTGATAGCTTCTTAATTGAAAACAAAGGCGAATATGGTCTTATTGACTTTGGCGGAGACCAAGGCAAAGTCGAAAAGTTTCTTGAGTATTACCTTGATAAACCTATTAAATATGCCGTTCTCACTCACCTGCATAGTGACCACATGGGTGATTTCTTGAATATCATGAAAAAATTTGAAATCAATGAAATTTTTATATTTAATTCCCGTGAAAAGACAAGACCAAAACCCAAAGAACTAATAAAATACAATAATTATGAATTTATTCAAGCTGACAGAATTAATTTCTTGTCGACTGAGGACATTGCTGAAAACAAAGCTTCTTTTGAAATAGGAAATGCAAAATTTCAATTTATCAGTCCTTCTTCTCTCTTCCAATATGAAAATGACAATTCTCTTGTGCTTCTTATGCAATATAAAGATAAACAGGTTATGTTTACTGGAGATATTGGAAAAGAAGCTGAAAACGAGCTGTTAGAACATTGTCAAAATCATGGCATTGATCTAGCAAAGACAACAGTTCTCAAGGTGGCACATCATGGATCAAAATATTCATCAAGCGAAAGCTTTTTATCAGAGTTAAACAAACAATTATTGTCAATCATCAGCTGTGGGCAGATCAATAGATACAATCATCCTGATATGGAAGCTGTCGAAAGATTGCAACATCATGGAAAGGTCTTCCGTACTGACCGCGAAGGAAACATCTATTTGAATTTAAAGAAAGATAAGGAAATTGAAGTGTCCACAGAAAGACAGCTTTACAAAATTCCTAAATCTTTAAAAACCAGAAAAAGAAATACTATTTCTAATCAAAAAAACACCCTTTCTCATAAAATCGATAATAATTTTGTCGAAAATGATATAGAAAATGTTGTATAAGCTGATATTGACATTTTAATGGAGGAATGATAAAATAAAAAGGTAAAATATTATAATTTTCATAAGAGAGTGGAGAAAATATGAATAATGAAAGAGATTTAATGCCCGAAACACTATTAAAAAACAATGCAACTGTTGAGAGCATTTATAAAAACTATAAATTTATTAAAAAAACAAAAGGTAAAAATTATGCAACAAGTGTTTTAAAAAAAGTTTTAAGGCATTTATTTGATACTCAAGAATTAGACCTTATTCACAATCTGCTGCTTGCAAACAGACAGAACAAGATAATGGATGAAAATCTTCGTGAGATGCTACATTTGGCGATTATTCTTAGCAAAAATATTAAATACAATATAGAACATGCACCATATTCTCCTACCGAACAAATATCTAAAGCTCATGAAAGTGTAATATTACATTCAAAAGATCCAAAAGCGAGCATTAAATATTTAATGACCTGTGGAAGCGAAAAAATTTCAGAGCACCTTTCTTTGATAATGCCACACAATCTCGATGAAGCTTTAGAGGCTTTAGAGAGTGAGTATAGCCTTGTTAAAAAAGATGATGTTCACAAGAATATATATAATATAATTAAAAACGGCATACTAC
>USKO01000100.1 GCA_900555365.1 uncultured Bacillota bacterium | reverse complement strand
AAATAAATGGTATAATTGGCTCGGAAGGATTGATTTCATGTTACTAAAAAAAATATATAATTTTTATCATAAAAAAATTGAAGGCTATTAAACCTTCAATTTTATTTATTAATTCATTTTATTAATAGTATTAAATCATTTTATTAATAGTAAAGAAATTCTTCTTAATAATTTCATTGCCTGATGAGAGTCTGTCGCTTTCTGGCAGCTTTTTAGTATCGAGCGCTAATATCTTAAGTCCAAAGTCGACAGCAAGCGTAATATTGCCATTTGCACTGCAAGCATAGAATACATTTTGGCAATTTTTAGCAAAGTTGACATATCTTAGTCCCTTTCTATATCTAGCAGAAAGAGGGAATTGAGAAATGGCAATCTTTTTAATAAAGCCATTATCGGTCACTGCTATGACATGAGAATAGTCAAGCTGACTTGCAAATATAACGCTATCATTATCTTCAAGATTGATACCCCTAACTCCTCCTGATATTCTTCCCTGGGTTGGTATGTCGCCCTTTTCAAAGTTGAGGGCCATTCCTTTTCGTGAAAGCATCAATATGCTTTTCCCCATTTTGTCAAGTTCCACCGAAATGACCTCATCTCCATCGCTAAGCTTGCAAACTTGATAGAAAGATTTATTTACAACGATATCACTTGCCTCGCTCTTTTTAACCATTCCTTGTTTTGTCATGAAGAGAATTTGTCCTTCCTTTGGTAATTTCATGATAGAAACTGGGATTTCATTGAGAACAACCGATTTCTCTATTGAAAGCAAGCTGTAGCCCTTATCTCTCCACTTGCACTCTTTAAGCGCTCCTACATTTACCTTTATCGCATTGCCTTGGCTTGTAAAGATTAAAACGGTGTCGCTACCACTGAAAGTTTCAACCTGCTTTGCAATATCTGTGATTGTAGAATTGTCTGATAGGGTCTTTTGTGACATTGAATAATTCTTTGAGGTCACCTTTTTAATTGTATTTCCAGCAGTTATTGCAAGCACAAAATTTTTGCCGCTCTCATCATTTTCCTGACTTGTAACAATATTTATAGTTTTATCATTTCCTATCTTTGAAAGGCGTGGAGTGCTATATGCCTTCTTTATCTCAAGAATTTCTTTTTTGACAACATCATATTGAGCTTTCTTCGATGAAAGAATTGCCTCATACTCTGCAATTTTCTTTTTCAGCATAGCCAGTTCTTCTTCGAGCTTGCCAACTTCAAGATGAACAAGTCGTGCAAGACGCATATCAAGAATTGCTTGTGCTTGTCGATCTGACAAGCTAAATCTATCTCGCAGACGCTGTTTTGCTTCAGTGGTGGTTGCAGATTTCTTAATGATCTTGATAACCTCATCGATATTCCTGATTGCAATAAGCAAACCCTCTACAATATGTGCACGCTCTTTAGCTTGATTTAAATCATATTTTGTTCGCCTTACAATGATTTCTCGTTGATATTGAGCATAGTAAGAGATGATATCAAGAAGGCCTAAAAGCCTTGGTTTTCCTCCAGCAATCGCCACCATGTTTATGCCATATGATATCTGCATATTTGTAGCTTTAAAAAGGTACTCCAAAATCTTTTTGGGATCAGCTTCTTTCTTAAGCCTAATCACCGCTCTCATTCCATTTCGATCGGACTCATCTCTAATTTCGGTTATGGAAGCGAGCTTGTCCTTATTTTGCTCTTTCAGCTCGGCTATCTTTTGCAAAAGCTGGGCTTTATTGACTTGATAAGGAAGCTCGGTTATGACGATATTGCTTCGATCGCCGCTCTTTTCAATCATAACTTTTGACCTGATGATAATCTTTCCTTTTCCAGTGCTATAGGCCTGCTTTAGTCCGTCTTCCTCGTCGATGATTTCGCCGCCTGATGGAAAATCTGGACCTTTTATTATCTTCATCATCGCTTCAAGCTTGATGTTTGGATTGTCAATGTATGCAACAACTCCATCTATGGTCTCGCCAAGGTTATGTGGAGGAATATTTGTCGCAACACCAACAGCAATTCCAGTAGCTCCGTTTATAAGAAGATTTGGAAACCTTCCAGGAAACATATCAGGCTCTTTCAAAGTATCATCAAAGTTTAAACTCCATCTTACAGTATCTTTGTCAAGATCTCGCATAAGCTCTAGCGCAAGCGGCGTCATCCTCGTTTCTGTATAACGCATAGCAGCTGGACTGTCGCCATCTATAGAACCAAAATTGCCATGCCCGTCAACCAAAGGCGCTCGAAGGACCCAGTCCTGTGCCATTCGGCACATCGCATCGTATACAGAGCTATCGCCATGTGGATGATATTTACCAAGACAATCACCGACTATTCTAGCAGATTTTCTATATGGCTTGTCCGGAGTAACGCCAAGCTCAAGCATAGAATAGAGAATTCTTCGCTGAACTGGTTTAAGTCCGTCTTCCACCCTAGGCAAAGCACGATCCATGACAACGCATTCTGTATAAGGAATCATTGATTCATGAAGCACTTCGCTCATGCTCTTGTAAATAATCCCTCTCTCGCCACCATTTCCAGCACTGCCAGGCTCTACAGAGTTTTCCATGTTGTCGCCGCTTTCGTAATCCATCTTTTCTTGTTCAAAGTTCTCTTCCTGCATAATTTCTCCCTGATTATTTTTTTATAGAAAAATTTTATATTTTTTTGTAGTTTTTAAAGAATTCATCCTCTTTATCAAAGTTCGCATATTCGTTTATATATCGTTTTCGAGCTTCTATATCATCGCCCATAAGTGTTGTGACCATCTTTTCGGCTTCTGCAGCATCTTCAATGGTGACTTGAATTAAGTTTCGTTTCTCTGGATCCATTGTCGTATCCCAAAGCTGCTCTGGATTCATCTCTCCAAGCCCTTTATATCTTTGCAGACTGTAATTTCGACCTGCCCTAGCAATAGCCTCTGGCAACTCGTTATCTGAATAG
>USKO01000099.1 GCA_900555365.1 uncultured Bacillota bacterium | reverse complement strand
CGATAAGCATAGCATATATGTGTTGCTTTTTTATGTTCTTTCCTTAGCTTCTGTACAATCTCCTCAACCTGCTCTTTAGTTTGCACTCTATAAAGATAGCTCAAAAACTTTGATTTCTTTTCAATTAAAAATTTTTCTTTTAATAGTTCCATCAAAAATATTTTAAATTAAATTATAAAATAAGTCAAAATTTTTTGCAAAAATGATATATTTAGTCTTCAAGTCCACAATTTCAACTGATATTCTTCTTTTTATTTTAGTCTTTTATAACAACCTTGATAAAGTTTTTCTTTCCTTTCTTTAAAAGAAGCGAGTTGTTTTCAAAGTCGTTTTCAGTGACAGCTAAAGAAAAATCACTTACTTTTTCTCCTGCCATAGTGATTGCTCCGCCCTGAATAAGACGACGCGCTTCACTCTTTGAAGGAGCAAGAGAAGTTCTAAATAGAAGATCACAAATGTTTATACCCTCTTTAACCTCATTTCTTTCAAGCTCATAAATTGGTGCATTGTCTCCTCCTTCAGTGAAAAGATTTTCGCTCATATCTCTTGCTCTGATTGCATCTTCTTCCCCTCGTACAAACTTTGTCATTTCAAAGCAAAGGGTCTTTTTTGCGCTTACAATGTCTTCTTTTATCATTTGTCGCACTTCGTCCATTGGAAGATCGGTGAAAAGAGCAAACATCATCTCTACACAAGAATCTGGAGTTTGGTAGATGCCTTGATAGAAATCATATGCTGAGATTTTGTCTTTATCAATCCAAATTGCGCCTTTTTCAGTTTTGCCCATCTTCTTTCCCTCTGGTGTAAGGAGAAGCGGATTTGTCGCGCCAACCATATTTCGCTCCTCGCCATCATCAAAGCTGAGTTTTCTTGCAAGTTTTACGCCGGCCGCAATATTTCCCCACTGGTCAGCGCCGCCCCACTCAAGAGTACATCCTTTTTCTTTGTTTAGATGCACAAAATCATAGGCTTGCATAGGCATATATCCAAGCTCAAATAGTGTCAGACCATCTTTTAGACGATTGTCATAAATCTCACTTGAAAGCATTTCATTAACATTGAATTTTGATCCTATTTCTCGCATAAAGTCAATATAACTGATATCCTTAAACCAGTCATAGTTATTTACGATTTCAGCCTTGTTTTCACCTTCAAAATCAAGGAATATTGACAAACTTGACTTGATGCTGTCAATGTTCTTTTGAATTTCTTCCTTCGGCATAATTTTTCTAATTTCGCTTCGTCCACTCGGATCTCCTATACAAGCAGTTGCTCCGCCCATTAACAAATATACTTTATGTCCTGCTTTTTGAAAGCGCCTCATAATTACATATGGAACACAGTGCCCAATGTGTAAACTGTCGGCAGTTGGATCTGTGCCCTCGTAAAGTGCGATAGGCTTGCCGCTTTCAAACATCTTCTTTAACGCCTCTTCATCAGTGCATTGGTATAATAGACCACGCTCTTTTAAGATATTAAATAAATTTGTATCAACTTTCATATTATCCTCCTTTAATTTTCAACAATTATTAATGGTAAAATCATTTCTTTTTTAGTTAAACCTGTATGATGTCCCTTAAATCTTGGACTCTTTGGTGACATTAAAATCATTTTGTCATCTTTTCTTGGTGTGGCTATATAGTCACCTAAGAGTTTTAATTTGTCCGTTTTTGGCCCAAAATAATTTTTTCTAATCAGATCTTCAACCTTATAAAATTTTAAATCTTTCTTATATTTTTTTATTTCTTTTAAAAAGTTTTCCCCCTCTCCTTCTTTAACTTGGAAGGAACATGCTCGAGGCTCCAAGTACAACGGAACTTTTAAAGTTTTCATTAGCGCTTCATCTTTATATAATTCAATGTACTCGTATATATCAGTTTGCCCATGATCTGGCGTTATAATCAAAAGTGTATTTTGGTTATTTCTAATAAATAATTCTATCTTGTCATTTAAATATTTTATAATCTCCCCAGCCTTCTTACTTGAAACGCCATAGTCATGCATAATATGGTCTGGCTCTGGAGAATAGGCATAAATGAACTGTTTTCCAGGCAGATTACAAATGGTGTTTAAATGAACAAATAAATCGTCTAAATTTTCAAATTTGTAATTTTTTGCCTCCGTTTTAACAAAAGGCGGAAAGACAGTGGAAATATTGTAATCTGATGACGCTTGTTCAAAGTATGGTGTAAATTTTAAAATATCTTGAATTTTGCTCATGTCAACTGGCTCGCCTGAATAATAATTTTGTCCCATGTATATAGTTACGCAGGCTTTTAAGCTCTCAAAGTATAAGCTCCATCCAAACCAGCCATGCTGCGAAGGATATAGCGCGCTTTGCAAGGAAGTTGTAGCGTTTGTGGTAGTTGATGGAAAGAGCGATGTTATTTTTTGTGAAATGTTTTTAATTAAGAAACTATCCTTATTCAAATTTTGCTTTAATGGATATATTCCAAGTCCGTCTAAACATAAATAAACCACATTTTTATATCCCTTGTTTAAATATTTTTGCAGTTTTTTATTTTTATAGATGTCATTTTTAACGCCCAAAAAATCTGCCAGTGTGGCACTGACATTAAGTATTGAATTTTTTAAATTAGGCCTAATAAATTTCATCATATCCTCCAAATTACAAAAAAACACATTCGTATTAGGACGAATGTGTTCGTGGTACCACCTAATTTTACATGGGGACAACCTAAACACTTTACGCTGACACGGAAACTTTGTTTCCTAACAGCTATGTTTGGTTTTCCCCATGTGCCCTTTTCCGCTCTCTTGAAATTTCCGCTGGACAATTTCAGCGAGATGTAGCGCCTCCAGAATTTTTAAGCCGGGCTAAGCCTCTTTACTTCAAAATTCTTTCGGCAATTTTTAAAAAGACTTCAAAATTCAGATTTTCTATCTTTTTTTGGGGACAACCTAAACACTTTACGCTGACACGGAAACTTTGTTTCCTAACAGCTA
>USKO01000098.1 GCA_900555365.1 uncultured Bacillota bacterium | reverse complement strand
ATATATTTATAAGATATCTGCTATAACAATTATCATGCAAGCTTTATTTATTAGATAATCCTAAAGTTTCTATAAGCTTTTTAAAGTCGTCTTCATAGTCAATTTTAAAACTTAAAATCTTATTTAGAAATGGATGGTAAAATTCAAATTGATTACATATTAGAGCAGTGTGATCAATTAATTGTGACTTTTCTCCATAAATATCATCCCCTATCAAAGGATGGCCTATTGAAGATAAGTGAACTCTAATCTGATGTGTCCTTCCATGAATCAATTCTAATTCTACTAATGAAGCTGTGTCAGTAAAAGAAATAGGTGTTACAAAAGTGGTTGCCGGCTGACCCAACTCATTTATTTCTCGCGATAATTTGTTTATGCCGTTTTTCGTTATAGTTTGGATAGGGGAATCAATGGTAAGTTTTTTATCAAGCTTGCCTTTGCAAATTGCAACATATTTCTTCTGCAAAAAATTAATTTCCTTTTGCGCGATACTATCTTTAGCAACTAGTATTAATCCAGCAGTATCCTTATCAAGTCTATTGATCATTCTTAAAGTGAAGTTTTTATCTTTACTGTCCATATAGTAGCAAATTGCACCAGATAAATTCTCAGTATAATGAGATCTTGAGGGCATTGATGATAATCCTGATGGTTTATTTATTAGTAAGTAATATTCGTCCTCATATACTATATTTAGTGCTAGTATGCAATGCATAATAGTCGTTTTCTTGTTGGGATTAGCAATAAGAGTTAAGATATCTCCTTCATTTAAATGGCTTTTTGTAGTTGCAGGAATATCATTTATCTTTATATAGCCCATTTGTTTTCTTAAATTTCTAATATAATTTTCGGCATATCCCTTTTCTTTAAGGTAAATATATACATTTTTGTAGGCTTTTTCTAATTTAAAAGAGTATTGTTCCATGCTATTTATTATAGGGAAAAATCAGTTTATTTGCAAATATCTTTTTATTTATTTAATAAAAAAGAAAATCTTTATTACTTTCTTTTATTTGCTTGACAAAAAAGAATGCTATTTATTATAATAAAAGACGATAAAAGCGATAATAGAAGACTAGTAATCAGATTGATGCTTTACAGAGAGTCTGTTCAAAGCTGGAAGACAGATAAGATAGATTTGATGAATTCACTTCTTAGCTGCATTTATGAAACTTTTTGGGAGTAGTTTATGCCGTGAATCTGCGTTAAAGAACAATAAGGATTGACCTTGAAAGAAAAAGGTTGATTAAAATTAGGTGGTACCACGAAATCTCTTTCGTCCTAATAGAAAGAGATTTTTTTAGTGTATAATGAGTTGATATTTGATGCAACAAATTTACACAAAAAATAGGTAGCAATAAACTATTTTTTATTTTAAAATGAGCGACATTAAAAGGAGTAACTATGATAATTGATGAGCTTGAAACGATCAAAAAGCAAGCTATTTTAGATTTGAATAAAGCTGCTGATTTAAAGGAAATTAACGAGATAAAAGTACGAATTTTTGGCAAGGCTGGACAAATAACAATGCTATCAAAAGGCATGAAAGACCTTACGCCAGAGCAAAGACCTCAAATTGGTGCTTTGATTAATGCTGCAAGAGAGCTTTTAAGTCAAAAAATCCTTGATAAAGAACATGAATTACAGCAAAAAGAACTTGAATATAAGCTTTCACAAGAGAAGGTTGATATTACTGAGCCTGGTAAAGATGTAACATTAGGTGCTTTGCATCCTATCAATGATGTTATTGATAAACTTACTGATATTTGTGTCGATATGGGATTTTCTGTAGTAGAAGGACCTGAAATTGAAAGCGATTATTATAACTTTGAAGCTATGAATATTCCTAAAAATCATCCTTCAAGAGATATGCAAGATACTTTCTTCATAACTGAAGATATTTTGCTTCGTTCTCAAACTTCTGCTGTTCAAGCTCGAGAGATGGAAAAACGCAAGCCGCCATTTAAAATCGTTTGTCCAGGAAAGACCTACAGAAATGATAGTGACGCAACTCATAGCCCTATATTCCATCAACTTGAAGGGCTTGTTGTTGATGAGAATGTATCAATGGCTGACTTAAAATCAATGTTGACAATACTGATGAAAAGGTTGTATGGAGAAGATACGGCAATACGCTTTAGGCCTTCTTTCTTTCCTTTTACAGAGCCAAGCATAGAAGTAGATGTGTCATGTCCTAATTGCCACGGAAAAGGTTGTTCAACTTGCAAAGGCTCTGGTATGCTAGAACTGTTAGGCGCTGGAATTGTTAATCCAAAAGTTTTAGAGATCTCTGGCATTGATAGCAAAAAATACAAGGGCTTTGCTTTTGGTTTTGGACTTGATCGTACGGCTATGATACTTGATGGAATTAATAATATAAAAAGCTTATATAAGAATGATATTAGATTCTTAGATCAATTCAAATAATTAGTAGGAGTGGAGAAATGAAAGTAACATATAACTGGATAAAGGAATTTGTGCCAATAAACGCTTCACCTGTAGATGTAGCAAAAAAATTAACTAGCGCAGGTATGGAAGTAGAGGAAATTATTTATCAAAATGAACATCTGCATGATGTTGTTGTAGGAAAAATCTTAAAAATCGAAAAGCATCCAGCAGCTGACAAACTGGTTGTTTGTCAAGTTGATATTGGAACTAAGATAGTTCAGATTTTGACTGCTGCCACAAATGTCTTTGAAGGCGCGCTTGTGCCAGTGAGTTTACCGGGCGCTGATCTTGTTAATGGTGTAAAAATTCAGCCAACTAAAATGAGAGGGGTTGAATCTTATGGAATGTTTTGCTCAGGACAGGAACTAGGCATAGATGAGAATTATTTTGAAGGAGCTGGTGTCGACGGCATCTTAATATTGCCAAATGACATGAAAATAGGCGAACCTATAGATAAGGCATTATTACTAGATGATGTAGTTTTTGATGTAAACATCACACCAAATAGAGCGGATTGCATGAGTG
>USKO01000097.1 GCA_900555365.1 uncultured Bacillota bacterium | reverse complement strand
TGCTTGTTCTTGAAAGCAGGGTGGCTCTCTCAAGAGCCTCTTCAAATTGCTCTTTATTGATTATTACAAAAGTTTCATAGTTTACAGGAATGATCTGTTTGTAATTGATATAGTCTCCCTCTAATAACCTTGATGTGACTTTTGTATCCCCAAGGTCAACCATGATTGTATAATCGTCAATATAGATGTTGATAATCTCATCACTATCATCTATAAGTTTACTAAGTTCACTTAAGCTTCTCGATGGAACAACAATCGATTTTTGTATATCTGAATTGATGGTCTTTTTTACTTTAGCAAGTCTGTAGCCATCAAGCGCTACCACATTAAGTTCATTTTTATTTATATCAAAAAGCACACCTTTTAAAATTGGTCTAGAATCATCAAGTGCTACCGAGAAAATAGTTTTATTTACTGCTGTTTTAAAATCTTTTTTACCTATTCCAAAATACTCTTTAGTACTTATTTTTTTGAAACCTGGATACTCAACAGGATTGTAGCATTGAATTATACTTTCACTGTCCTCATATCTGATAATCAGCTGATTTTTTTCATTAACTTCTAGCTCAATTTGAGAATTTGTTAATTTCTTCACAAATTCAGTTATAAATCTTCCAGGAACAACCGTTTCTCCTTCAATTTTAACCTCGGCTTTGATTTTCTTCTCTATAGAAAGCTCTGTGTCAGTTGCGCTCATTATCAAAGTATCATCTTCAGCAACAATCTTTATACCTTCAAGAATTGGATTGGTAATCTTATTTGATATAGCTTTGCTAACTCTTAAAAATCCTTCTGATAGTTCTAATCCTTGACATACTACTAACATAAAATTTCTCCTTTTTTACACTATTAAGTATACCACTTTAAAGCTTTTTTAGCAAACTATTATAACCTCTTTTTGAAGATTTTTTATTTTGTTTTTGTGCGGCAAAATCAGATTAAGATAATATTTTATATATGATTGATAATAGTATTAATAATAAAGAGTGTATAAATGTGCACAACTTTTTGTTTATTCTATATATAGTATAAAAATAAAATTTAGATGCCATAGCAGCACCTAAATATAGAATTTTAAAATGTGGATAAATTGTGGAAAAGATGTAAAAGTTATCCACCTTTCAACATCTTTTTGATTTCGCTCACGAACGATTGAACTTTGTGAAAGGTTTTAAGCTCATCACTAATTTTATCTCTTGAGTGCATTATTGTGGTGTGGTCGCGCCCGCCAAATATCTTACCGATAGACACAAGTGGAATTTCCAAGATTTCGCTTATAAGATATATTGCGATCATTCTTGGCTCAACAACATCTTTAGATTTCTTTTTGCCGACAATGTCTTGTCTTGTAATATCAAAATATCGGCAAACTGTATCAATGATATCATCTGGAGAAAGTCCTTCGTTCTTGTCTTCTTCAAGCTGTCCATTGAAAGCCTCAAGTGCTTCTTCCATGGTTGCAGAGTGTTTATTGGAAAGATTTGCAAGGAAATATACCTTTGAAAGCATGCCTTCAAGCTCTCTAATATTGGTGTTTATTCGCTCTGCAATAAAATCGATTACATCATCGTCAATAACATACTTTTCAATTTGACATTTTTTACGAAGTATTGCAATTCGAGTCTCTAGATCAGGCTGCTGTATGTCTTGAATAAGTCCGCTTGTAAAGCGAGAGCGAAGCCTATCGGCAAGAGTGTCTATATCTTTAGGTGGACGATCTGATGTGATGATAATTTGCTTATTGTTTTGATAAAGCTCATTAAATGTGTGGAAGAATTCCTCTTGTGTGGATGTCTTTTTCGAGATAAATTGGATATCATCTACCATGAGAACATCAAGATTGCGATATTTCGTTCTAAATTCAAGCACAGCTTTATTTTTTGCAGCTGATCCTAAACTTTCAATATAATCATTAGCAAATTGCTCACAGGTTACATACATTACATTTAAATTAGGATTGTATTGCTTTATATAATTTCCTATAGCGTGCAAGATATGTGTCTTTCCAAGTCCCACACCGCCATATATAAATAGAGGATTGAACTTTTCACCTGGATGCTCTGCCACAGCTCTTGCAGCAGCGTACACAAATTGATTGCTTTTTCCTACTACAAAGTTTTCAAAGGTATATTTGCTATTGAACGGATTCTTAGCGATGTCGACTTCCTTTTCTTTTGTCTTTTCGCCGTTTATCTTTATGTATTCAATTTCTTCATTTTGGTCCAGTACTTCAATATCGATATTCTCGCCAAATATATCTTTTACAGCACTAGCAAGTTTGTCAAAATAATTTCGAAGTATTTGATTTTTGGCAGAAGTTGAGTTTGTAGCAATAACAAGCTTTTTGTTATCCACAAAATCAAGGACCTTCAAAGGTTTAAACCACATAACAAAAGAAACATTTGAAACTGTAAGTTCAAGTTTATCTAAAACAGCTTTCCAAAGCGAATTTAAATCGTGCATATCTCCACCTTTATTTTTTATCTATTTTTTAGTAAATTTTTTGCTCCACAGAAATAAGAGCTTTTTTGTTGCAAAGTATAAGTGATAATTTATCAAAACCATTTTTGCCATTGTGAAAACACAATTTTCGTTTTCACCTTTTGAAATAGCCGTATCACACGGCACCAGTCTTTCAAAATTCTAGCTAAGCCTAATTAATTATAACGACAAAATTTAAAAAAGTCAATCGCAACATTTTCCAAAGAAGATTATATCAGAAAAATATTCTTAATGGAAACAAAAATGTCAAAAAGTTATAAAAATTTATTTAAACCCCTTTTATTGTGGCAAAAAGCTGCAGAATTATAAAAGTAAACCTTAATTGCGTTTTTTTTTCTTTTTGGTCTTTTTGAATTTTTAGTCATGATTGCTAAGCAAAATTTATCAACAATATAAAATAAATTGATTTTTTTTAAAATTATGTTAAAATTAATAATATGTTAATAAGAAAGCTCACTTTAAAAAATTATAGAAGTTATAAGGATGATACTTTAGTTTTTGATGACAAACTCAATATTCTTGTTGGAGAC
>USKO01000096.1 GCA_900555365.1 uncultured Bacillota bacterium | reverse complement strand
TAAAACAAAAGCTTGAAGAAGAAGGTCTTTTTGATATCTCTGGAAAACAACCAATGCCTAAAAAAATTGCCAGAATTGGAGTAATAACATCAAGTGAAGGAGCGGTACTGCAAGATATTAAAAATATTGTTTGGAGAAGAAATCCAGCCGTCGATCTTGTTCTTTTCAATACAAAAGTTCAAGGCAATTTTGCTGAAAAAGAGATAGCTCATGCAATCGAAGTGATGGGCAGTTACGATAAAATTGATGCTATAATTGTAGCAAGGGGAGGCGGTTCTCTTGAAGATTTATCAGCATATAACACTGAAATTGTAGCACGAGCCGCATATAATTGTCCTAAGTTTTTGGTATCAGCAGTAGGACATGAGACAGATTATACTATCATAGATTTTGTTAGTGACTTAAGAGCCCCAACACCTTCAGCGGCTGCCGAGCTTTTAACAGTTGATATAGAAAGCAAGAAGAGCCAGTTTATATCTACTGCAAACAACTTGCTACGCACTTTTGATACCTTTATTACAAATAGTAAAAATGAACTAGATGTAAATAGAATTAGATTCATAAACACCAGCGAGAAAAAATTAAATACAACTCAAAATATTGTAAACAATTTAAATCGATCTTTAATTGTTTGCTATGAAAATTATATCAATTCAAAATATTATGAATTAGGGCTCAGTGAAGTTACGCTAAACAAAAATAATCCAACAGAAATTTTGAATAAGGGATTTGCCAAAATTGAACAGAATGGTTTTAGCGTAACATCGATAAATAATATTGATTTAAATAGAGATTTAAGTATAATTTTAAAAGACGGAAAATTAACGGCAACACCTAAAGAAAAGGAGTTAAAAAAATGAGAGTTTCAAAACTTGTAAGTGAACGATTGAAAGATGTTCCAAATGGCGTGGTAGCAAAAAGCCATAGTTTACTACTGCGAGCAGGCTATATAAAACAAGTAAGCAATGGTATATATACGCTCATGCCTGCTGGTCAAAGAGTTAGTTTAAAAATAATCAATATTATCAGAGAAGAGATGAATAAAATCGGCGGTCAAGAAGTTTTGATGCCGGTTGTAATGCCTAAAGAGCTTTGGGAAAAAAGTGGAAGATTTTATTCAATTGGACAAGAAATGGCACGCTTCAAAGATAGAAACAATCATGACATGCTTTTAGGTATGACCCATGAAGAAGCGGCAGTTCATCTATGCCAAAACACCATAAAAAGTTATGACCAACTGCCATATATGATTTATCAAATTCAAACTAAATTTAGAGATGAAGCAAGACCAAGAGCAGGGCTACTTCGTGTAAGAGAGTTCACAATGAAAGACGCCTATTCTTTCCATACGTCTCAAAAAGATCTTGAAAAATATTACAAGAAAGTCTATGCCGCCTATCAGACAATTTTCAAAAGAATGGGCATGAAAAACTGTATAGCAGTTTCATCAGACAGTGGTATGATGGGAGGTCAAAAAGCTGATGAATTTCAACTTCTTGTTGAAGCAGGCGAAGATAATATAATAATTTGTCCTCATTGCAACTATAAAGCAAATATGGAAATTGCAACTTCAACTCTCGACAAAATTGAGTTTGAAGATGGCGAGCTTCAAGAGGTCTATACTGGAAACGCAAAAAGTATCGATGAAGTGTCAAAGTATCTAAAAATTGATCCTAAACAAACAATAAAAGCTGTTTGTTATGCAATTGAAGGCGATGCTGATGCAATTGTAATAGCTTTTATTCGTGGTGACAAAGAAATAAACGAGGCAAAATTAAAGAAAATTGTAGGCGGAGATGTTGTTGTAAAAGATTTGGCAGACACTGGACTTGTTAAGGGAAATATTGGCCCTGTAGGCTTGAAAATAAGTAGCGCCAAACTTGTGTTTGACCGATCTATCTCAGGGCAAAAAGGCCTTGTTTGCGGAGCAAATAAGGATGAATATCACCTAATCAATGTCAATGTTGAAAGAGATATAAAAGCTAAAGCTTTTTATGATATTGCAAAAGTAAATGATGGCGAAAAATGTCCAATCTGTGGAAAGCCATTAAGTATAAGAAAAGGTATTGAAGTTGGTAATATTTTCCAGCTTGGTACAAAGTATACAAAGAGCATGGGCATGACAATACAAGATGCAAACGGAGAGCAAATAAATCCTATAATGGGATGCTATGGTATCGGGGTAGGAAGAAGTCTAGCTGGCATTGTAGAAGAGCTGGCAGACGAAAAAGGTATCGTTTGGCCTATTTCAATTGCGCCATGGCAAATTTATCTTTGTCCTCTTAGAATGGATGACGACAATATCAAAGCAAAGGCAGAGGAATTATATAAAAGTCTGTCAAAAAAATATGAAGTTATTTACGATGACCGAAATGTTTCTGCCGGTGTAAAACTTACAGATAGTGAACTTATGGGCATTCCTATTAGAGTATTGATTAGTCCAAGAAGTCTTTCAAATGAAGAAGCAGAAATTACAATAAGAAAAACAGGCGAAAAAATAATGGTTAATTTAAATGAATTAAACTCAGCGCTTACTAACATATGCAAAGATTTAAGGAGGAGATATGAATAATATTTCTTATGAAGAGGCTACTAAAAAACTAAATGAAATAATAGCAAAATTAGAAGAGGGGAATTTATCAATTGATCAAGCTATAAAAAGCCTAGAAGAAGGAGCAAGTCTAATCAAACATTGCTATTCTATTCTTGATGATGCGAAAGGCAAATTAAGTGAAATCAAAGAGACTTTAAATGGGCTCCAAGAGACTTACGAGAACTAAAAACTTAGACATAATGCGACAATAAAACACATACATTATTTTTGTGAAAAGGTATTCAAAAGCGCAAATACAAAATTACAAAGGGGCAAAGAAATTCGCTTGGGCTATCAAAATGTTTTTTATAGCAATTTCATTGTCCTTATTTTTTGGCTTTATTAGTCAAACACTTCTTACCAGTATGGGAATTGCAGTTGCAACAATAGGAATCTCAATATTTATTTTTTTCTCAGTGATATTTGATATGATTGGAATTGCGGCGGCAAGTGCAGATATAGATGTCTTTAA
>USKO01000095.1 GCA_900555365.1 uncultured Bacillota bacterium | reverse complement strand
ATAATTGCCGCTTGAAGTTGCTCCTTGATAGTCAGAATATTGAATAAATACAACGCTGCTTACCTCGCCTTCTAGTCGATTTTCATTAAAACCAGCAATGATTTGTGCAGTGCTGCCATCCATACAACCTGCAAGTCCACCTACAAAAATTTGAGATTGAGCTGTTGTTTGTCTTTGAACATTTATTAAAGAATAAGCAGTATAATTTGTATATCCTGCAGTCTGCAAAGAATTAGAATCAATTTTTTGAATAATTCCACTTTGATAACCGCTCACGCCACCGATATAGACTTCCTCGGCAGTGTTGACATTTACTGCCATCGTGCTATTTGAAAACACTAAAATATTTGGAGTAAATGATGAATAATCATATCGTCCGGTCATATTATTAACAATAATGTAAGTGGCGTTGCTAGTTGTTTTTGTATTGCTGTCTGTTTCAAAGAGAGTGTAATCTTGGACTATATTCCCTTCATTAAGTCCTGCCACCGCACCAACAAAAGAATTGCTGTTTAAAGTAACATTACTTTCATTTAAACTAATTCCGATATTTAGAAGAGTACCACTGTTTTGTCCAGCCAAAAGACCAATATAGTTCGTTTGGTCATTTTGTGTATTTACATTTAATGTCCCCTCAAATGATACATATTCAATAAAGGCACTACTAGTCAAATTGGTAAATAATCCGTAATAAATACCATCTTCCATCTCTTCGCCAGAAGATATGTTAATGCCAGTTAACTTTGCATATTCACTTGTTCCAATAATTGAGCCGCTAAAAGTGCCAAGAGGCAGCGATGATGTTATAGAAGAAATATCTATTGTGGTATTGATTTTGTAGTGAGCAGAAAGATTTTGTGAAATATTCTTCACATCTTCAGCTGTCTCAAGTGTAAATCTATTTTCCATCGTACCGTTTGCATATGTGACTTGAAGTCTGACAACACGGTCTTGATATTCACTCAAAAGATTGTTATCGCTATCAACCCAGTCTTCTGATGCGATAATTATTTCTCCTTCAATTCTCTCAGTATAGCCCTCTGCAAGCTCAATAAACCTTGGATTTGCTTTGAAAGTAAAGCTAAATCTATTGTCGCTCTCAAAAGATGTTATGCTGTCACTGGTAAGTAAACTAACAGTCTCGCCATCAACAGTAATTTGACCTCCGCTTACAATTGCCACGAGGTTTTTATTTGTAGCATTTGAATTTGTTACATAAGCAATTACAGTGTGCTCTTGGCGAAGTGAAGAAAACTCAAGTCCGCTAGTTGGAGTAGACTGCAGTGTTACATTTTCAACTTCTTCATATGCAGTTATAGATATATTAATTGTATAAGAATATAGCCAGCCATATTGTCGCACATGACAAGTCAAAGTCAAGCTGCGAATTTCTGTATTTTCAGCTGCAATAAAAGTCATAGTGGATGTATCAAAAGTGCCCGCCTCTCCCACTGTATAGACATTGTTTGTTCTTGTAGGATCATAGTACATGTATTGAGAAATTTGGTTGTTATAATAATTTTGAAGAGATGATTGCCAATATACATAATTTTGACTGAAGAATGCCTCTTCATAGGTTATACTAGCATTTTGAAGTGAAGATGGAAGAGCAAAAAGGTAAGCGTCCTCATTTGCTGGAACTGCATGGAAAATTGCCGTTCTTGCATCTTGTGAATTGGTATTAGTATAAACATCTGCATATGCAGCATTAACACCATACTGACTTATAATGGATGAGGCGCTGTTTGGATCTCTATATGTATCCTTGCCATCTTGCTCTTTATAAACGCGCAGGTTTTCTATATAATCAAAAACAACAACATCAATAACATAATTGATTGTTTTTGAAGTTCTTCCAAAATCCTCAATTTCGTAACCAGTAACTGTTAAATTAACACTACCACTACCATTTCTTTGAAGATATATATTAAAGTTTTTATTGTTGTTTGTCGCGTCGCCTAAACTTATGATTGAAGAAGGAACACTGAAATTTAAAGTCTTTATTGCTGAAGAGTTTTCATTATCATTAGCCACAACTGCAACATCAAAATAAACATTGTCACCACTTCTATAAGCATAGAACTTTGTATCATTCTCTGTTTCTTGAATTGTATTTCTAATTACATTGGTTGTATTGTTTGAAATAATTTGTACATTTTCAAGTGACTCGTCACAAGTTACAGAGAGCGAAATTGATCGACCATTATCAAGAGCTACAGCATATGTTCCGTTGCCAGTAGCAATAGAGCGAATTTTTATATTAAGAAAATATTTGCCATCTTGCAAAATATATGGCTGACTTTCGTCAATAATAAATCTTGCAACATCGTTGCCACTATCAAGCGTTATAGTAAATGAAGAGAAGCTGGCATCTGCATATATATCCGTGAATGCAATTTCTTCGTCATCATTTAAATCGATATAAATACGCTGCTCAAATTCATCTGTATTGAAATCAAGAACTTGTGCACCTTGTGTTATTTGATATTGTAAATCAATGCTGATACTATCTTCACGAAGAACATTAAAATACAGAGAAATTGGAAGCGTTTGAATTTCTTGAGAAATTGGCGCGCCATCTTCTCCCCTTAAATATACTGGATATCTTAAATCGTCTATCCTAATTTGTCCGTCACTAGATGTATAGATTGTATTTCTGTAGCGAAGACGAAGATTAGTATTTGTTAAATCAATAGTTAAGTAAGAGTATTCTGCGTCGGTTGGAACAGCATTAAAATTAAATTCTTGCCACCCATATGAATCTCCAGCATAACTATTGTAGAATGTAAATGTTCTATCAATAACAGATAAATCTTCGTTATTTACAAGTACGCTTGTAGGTATCAACCTAATACTAACAGGAATTGAGTAGTTGAAATTGACATTATCATCCTCACTATTTTCAAAACCTTCATAATAGAACTGAACATCAAATGTAAGCTCGTTCGCTGAACCATTTGCGCAGTTTAATTCATAATAATAAGTCGTCGTACCTGCATTTTCGTCAACAATTTCGCCTAGTTTTATGCTACTTAGTAAGTCCAGATTGCTCGAACTTGCTCTACTTAAAATAAGAGGACTTGTTGTATTTATTGTAACTTGCAAAT
>USKO01000094.1 GCA_900555365.1 uncultured Bacillota bacterium | reverse complement strand
AAAATATTTATCTATCTTTTCTTCAATTAACACATTTGCAAACTTATTCCTTTTGATGAAGTCTTGATGCAGCTTTTTACTTAGCTCTAATAATCTTTCGCTCCTATTTTGCTTGATGCTAGGCGAGAGATCTTTATATATTTTGCTTGCGGCAGTGCCCTCTCTTTGTGAATATTGAAATACATGCAAGAGAGAAAAGTTGCATTTTTCAATAAATTCATATGACTCTTCAAAGTCTTCTTCACTTTCGGCTGGAAAGCCAACGATTACATCTGTGGTTATACCAGCAAGTGGAAAATATTTTCGAATAAGTTTGACTGTGTTAAAAAATTCTTCGCTCGTATAATGTCTGTTCATCTTCTTTAGCGTATCATCACAGCCACTTTGTAAAGATAAATGGAAATGAGGACAAAAGTTTGACAATTTAGTTACCCCTTGCACAAAACTTTCACTCATTATGCTTTCCTCGATTGAGCTAAGTCTTAATCGTTTTCCAAATGTATCAAGCTCTTCAAGCAAAGTCAAAAGTCCTTCCTTGCCATCGATTTTGTAATCGGTAACATTTATGCCAGTTAAAACTATCTCTTTGATTTGCTCTCCTAAAGAAGAAACCTCATTTATAATTGAAAAGATTGGCCTTGACCTGCTTCGCCCTCGCAGATATGGAATTATACAATATGAACAAAAATTGTTGCAGCCATCCTGAATTTTTATATATGCCCTAGTCCTCGTTTGTTTTGCTAAGAGGTCATCCTCATATCTAAGCGGCAATTTTTGTATTCTCGATGGTTTTTTGACGAAAATTTTGTCATTTTTCATCAGTTTATCTATATATTTTGAAATTTTAATTTTCCCAGCCGTTCCGCTAATACATGTGACATCTCTATCTCTAAACTGCATGGCATTATTTTGACTAGCACAGCCACAAACAAGTATCTTAGCTGCTGGATTAAATTTTCTGCATCTTGCAATCATCTGTCTAGATTTCTTCTCTGCTTCCTTTGTAACTGCGCAGGTATTGATGACATAAAGGTCGGCAAATTCAAGTTTATCTGTCGTTTGGTAGCCTTTGAGCTCTAAATTATATACCAGTGCATCACTCTCATATTTGTTTACTTTGCACCCAAGTGTCATAACACATACTTTCATGGCAGATTTGATTTTAACAAATTTATATCAAAAATGCAAGTCTATTTATGACTTGCATAGATTAAAAAGAAATAAAATGATCTATTATTTGCACTACCCTCGCGCTCTACCAACAAAGTAATCAATTGAAGTGTGCAAATAGGATGCAATTTTCACCAAAGTTATCAAGGATTAAAAGCTGAAATTGAACAAAAGGACAATGTTTTTTACATCACTTTTTCAGACGGAGCAAAATATAAGATTGAAGTTGATAAAGCATAGTCAAAAAAAAAGCCACGGATTTTTCCGTGGCTTTAATAAACTATTTCTTAAAAATTTTTAACTCATGCAGTTGGTTTTTCTGCTTCTTCTGCTATATAATTTGCATTTTCTTCAATCTTTAACTTTTGGCATGAGACCTCGTATGCGGTGCGTTCTTCAAATACGCCCTCGCTTATTTCTTTGCGATAAAGTCTTGATTGAATTCTGCCGCAGAGCGAAATTTTTGTGCCAACTTTTTGGTTTTGCATTAGTTTTGCATTTCTGCCCCACATGATGCATGGAATATAATCTGATTTATTAAAGTTTGGCCTATTAACTGCTATCAGTACATCACAAATCTGTCTATTAAATGGAGTAGTTCTATAAATTGGATCTTTACAAACAAAACCTGTAAGATGAAGCTCGTTTGTATTATCTTGATTAAGTTTCGACACATCTAAGATTTCTTTGATAAAGAAGGATAAAATTAGCCTGCTTTTATTTTCTATGATACGATTATAGCTTCGAAGTTCTCCGCCGAAAGCTAAAATATTTCCCTTCTCTAATTTTAAATTATATGCTTTAATTAATTTTTCAGAAATTGTAAATGGCAATATATCTACATTTTCTGACAGCCTTTGTACGGCAATTTTGCCTTCATAAAAAGTTTCTCCCTCAACTTCAAATTTTCCCTCTGGTGCACCTACTATTTCGCCGATTAAAATTCCTTTGTTGTTTGGCGATGTTATTGCCGTTGTATTCATAGTGTCTCCTTTTATTAATCCTTATGTTGTACTCCATTTGCATCAATATGATATCCATCGCTGTAAATTAGCTCGCCTACACTTGAAACTTTATAGCCTTTCATCGTTAAATAATCAAGACAAAGTCTAAGAGCGTCAACTACATTATCTGCATTGTTATGCATTAAGATAATTGAGCCGTTTTTAACTTTATTCATTACCCTTGAGGTTATATCGCCCGCAGAAAGTCCTTTCCAGTCAAGCGTATCCACATCCCATTGTATCGTCTTTAAATTTAAAGTAGAGCAAAGAGATAACAAGGTATTGTTATAAGACCCAAAAGGCGCTCTGAAGAGATTGACATCTTTACCTGTAACTTCTTTTATCTTTGATATTGATGTTACAAGCTCGTTTTCCATTGTTTGTTTATCTAATTTGACCATGTCAGGATGAGCATTGGAGTGCGTTCCAATTTCCATTCCTGCCTCGTCAATTTTTTTCACTATATCTGGATATTCATCCACCCAAAAACCTACAAGGAAGAATGTGGCTGTGACATTGTACTCTTGAAGTACTTCAAGAATATCTTCTGTCTTATCTGCGCCCCATGCTGCATCAAATGTTATGGCTACTTGTTTCTCGTCAGTGTCCACGCAGTAAATTGGAACAAGTCTGGTTGATGAACCAAACCAAACATTGGCGCAAGCACTTCCTTCAAAGGCGATACAAAGTAAAATTACAACTGCAAGCATAGCTAAAAAAATTTTGATTGTTCTTGATTTGATTACGCAAAATGGCATTACAAACCTCGCTTTTAATGATAAAATAATTTAAAGATATTTCAAATAAGAAAAGTGTAGCATTATGGGAGTTTTTATTGAAATTTGTCGAATAATTTCTTATTCATTTTTAATATATTGACAAGCATTTAAATTTATGCCAAAGTGACAAAATTACTGTAAAAATCTAACAATAAAATTGACGCCATATGAATGGACAAAAGGTATAG
>USKO01000093.1 GCA_900555365.1 uncultured Bacillota bacterium | reverse complement strand
GGTGAAAACTATCCTTTAACAATCGGTTCTCATTCATTCATCGACAACTTTGAAGAACAGTTAATCGGCATGAACATTGGCGAAGAAAAAGAAATCAACGTAACATTCCCGGAAGAATATCATGCAGAAGAATTAAAGGGCAAGCCGGCTACATTCAAGGTATCCGTAAAGGAAATCAAGGAAAAGCAGCTTCCTGAATTAGATGATGATTTTGCACAGGATGTATCAGATTTCGATACACTTGCTGAATACAAGGATGATTTAAAGAAGAAGATTGCAGAACGCAAAGAATCAGAAGCTAAGGCTAAGAAAGAATCAGAAGCTATTGAAAAAGTAGTTGAAGCAGCTAAGATGGATATTCCACAGGCTATGATTGATACACAGGTAAACAGAATGCTTGAAGATTTTGCTATGAGACTTCAGCAGCAGGGTCTTTCTGTTGAGCAGTATTTCCAGTATACAGGAATGACAGCAGATAAGATTATGGAAGAGATGAAACCTGAAGCAGTTAAGAGAATTAAGAACAGCCTTGTTCTTGAAGCTGTTGCTAAGGCAGAGAATATTGAAGTATCAGAAGAAGAATTTGAAGCAGAACTTCAGAAGATGGCTGATATGTACAAGATGGAAATTGAAAAGATTAAAGAGTTTATGCAGGATGCAGAAGCTAAGCAGATGAAAGATGATATTGCTATCCAGAAGGCAGTTGAATTAATCGTTTCTTCAGCAGTTGAAAAGTAATAAACTGAATTGATTTTTATTGGCATAATGCACAAAGAAATGGAGGAAAATTATGAGTTTAGTACCTTACGTCATAGAGCAGAACAGCCGTGGTGAGAGATCATATGATATTTATTCACGACTTTTAAAGGACAGAATCATTTTTCTTGGAGAAGAAGTTACAGATGTTTCAGCAAATATAATTGTTGCACAGATGTTATTCCTTGAAGCAGAAGATCCAAGCAAAGATATTCATTTGTATATTAACAGCCCTGGTGGTTCAGTATCAGCAGGTTTTGCTATTTATGATACAATGCAGTACATTAAATGCGATGTTTCAACCATTTGTATGGGTATGGCAGCAAGTATGGGTGCATTTCTTCTTTCCGGCGGTGCTAAAGGCAAGAGAATGGCTCTTCCTAATGCGGAAATTATGATTCACCAGCCATCCGGCGGTGCAAGAGGTCAGGAAACTGAGATTCGTATTGTGGCAGAGAATATTTTAAAGACAAGAAACAAATTAAATGAGATTCTTGCTGCTAACACGGGCAAGTCTGTCGAAGAGATTGCAAGAGATACGGAACGTGATAATTATATGACAGCACAGGAAGCAAAAGATTATGGTATTATTGATGAAATTTTTGTTTCAAGAAAAAAATCAAAATAGGAGGCAGAATGGCTGACATAGATTGCAAATGCAGTTTTTGTGGTAAATCACAAAGAGATGCTAAAAAATTAATAGCAAGTCCTAGTGGTGAATCTTTTATTTGCGACGAGTGTGTCGATATTTGTAAGGAGATCATCACTGAAATCTCGCCAAAGACAAAGTTTGAAAAAATTGAACTTCCTACTCCAAATGAAATCAAGGAAAAACTTGATGAATATATTATTGGCCAAGATGAGGCTAAAAGGGTTTTAGCTGTAGCAGTTTACAATCACTATAAGAGATTGAATTATAATTTGACAAAGCAAGATAAAGATCTTGATGATGTAGAACTTGAAAAAAGCAATATTCTTATGATTGGGCCTACTGGTTCAGGCAAAACATTACTTGCCAAAACTTTAGCTAAAGTACTGAAAGTTCCTTTTGCAACAGCTGATGCAACTACACTGACAGAAGCGGGCTATGTAGGCGATGATGTTGAAAATATTTTATTGAAACTCATTCAAAATGCAGATTATGATATTGAGAAAGCGCAACGAGGAATAATTTACATTGATGAGATAGATAAAATAGCTCGTAAAACTCAAAATGTTTCTATAACCAGAGATGTCGCTGGCGAAGGTGTACAACAGGCACTGCTAAAAATATTAGAAAGTACTATTGCGTCAGTTCCACCTCAAGGAGGAAGAAAACATCCTCATCAAGAAATGTTGCAAATAGATACAACAAATATTCTCTTTATTTGCGGAGGTGCTTTTGTTGGTCTTGATAAAATAATAGATGCTCGAGAAAAGGATTCCACGCTTGGCTTTAACGCACAAATTAAATCGACAGTTGAAAAAACTGAGGCTAGTTTAATCAAAGATGTTCAACCAGATGATTTGATTAAATTTGGATTGATCCCTGAATTTATTGGCAGATTGCCTGTAGTTGTTGGACTTGATGATCTTGATGAAAAGGCTTTAGTGCGAATATTAACCGAACCAAAAAATTCAATTGTCAAACAGTATGATTTAATGTTTAAAATTGATGGAATAAAAATAGAATTTTCACCGGATGCAGTCAAGGCTATTGCCAAAAAGGCCATGAAATTGAAAACTGGAGCAAGGGGTCTACGAACGATTATAGAAGGTAAAATGACAAGACTAATGTATGAAGCTCCAAGTTTGAAAGATGTAGAAAAGATTGTTGTAACCGATAAATTTATAGAACTAGAAAATGGTCAACCAATTGTTATAAAAAAAGATCACGACAAAAAAGAAGTTTGTTAAAAAATCCTCTCATATGAGAGGATTTTTTAATTTTATTTTTTAAGGTATTTTAGCACAAATTTAGTTTTTTGCATATATAAACGAAGGAGGTTTTATGAAAGGCATTTTCAATATCTTTTCTAGTTCAACTGATAGTACAAATAAATTGCTTACTACTCAAAATGTTAGGGCAGATATTATTGGGGAACTTGAAGCGATCATACAGTATGAACTTCATTTAGAGCAAACAACTGATCAATCAGCAAAAAATACTATAAGTGATATTGTCGACGAGGAAAAAGTTCATGTAGGGCAGCTATTTGGTTTATTGTTTAAACTGGATCCAATGAGCAAAGAGTTGTTTTACAAAGGATTAAACGAATTTAATAAGGACGATAGTGTATATAGCTGAACATTAAAACAAAAAGACAATAATAGGTACAAGACATCGTAAGTGATGTCTTTTATCTATGGTTACTAAATTTTTAAATATTTCTTTTAAAATTGTTGTACAGGATTTTCTTTAACATCAT
>USKO01000092.1 GCA_900555365.1 uncultured Bacillota bacterium | reverse complement strand
ATATACCCATCCGCCAGCTCCGGTCTTAGAAACAATCAGCCAGCATACTGCCAGACATATCAGGACAGGGGTTATGAGAGACAGTCCAAGCTGCGACAACATGGTGACATTTCTGATGATCTCTGACCATTGTTTCATCCTCTTCTCCTTTTTGCTTAATTTTTGTATATATTTTCAAGAATTTATAGTCAAATTTTACCATATATCCTTTAAAATTACAATCTCATTAGATAATTTTATCAAATATTTTTCCTCATTTTGCAAAATTTGTCATATCAAAATTGATGATTAAATAAATTATCTTATGGAAAAGTTGATTAAATGCAAGTTTAATTATAGCTATACTTTAGCCGGTATTGATCCCTCTTTGCCTACGGCGCTTAGACGAAGACTTTATGATTTGGGTTTTACGAGTGGACAAAGTATAAAAATGCTTAGAAAATCGCTGCTTGGCAAGACATATCTATTGCAACTTAGAGATTATACATTGTCTGTGCGAGACTATCTTGCAGGCGCACTTCTTGTCAAGAAAAGTGGGGCAAAATGATTGATGTTATTTTAGTTGGCAATCCCAATACCGGCAAGACAACTCTCTATAACACATTGACTGGCGCGCACGAGCATGTTGGCAATTGGCACGGCGTGACAGTGGAGCAGAAATCTAGAAAATATTCGCATAAGGGCAAAGAAATCAATCTTGTGGACTTGCCTGGCATTTATTCGCTCACTCCGCTTAGTTATGAGGAAAGCGAGGGCACAAAATATTTGCTTTCTCATCTAGATGCGCTTGTTGTCAACATTTGCGACGCAAGCAATCTGCAGCGAAATCTCTATTTGACCTTGGGTTTGCTTGAGGCTGGAGCGCAAGTGATTTTAGCAGTAAACCAAATTGACAAAAAACCAATCTGCAAAATTGATTTTGCCTCTCTTGAAAAAGAGCTTGGCATTCAAGTTGTATATATCAACGCAAGCGATAAAAAGAGTGTTGCATGGCTTAATGACGCGATAATTTCATTTCAGCCAAGACCTATAAAAAAGCTGCCATATATTCAAAATTTAGACTTTTCGATACTATCCGACATCAAAAACATAGACAAAAATGATTATTATACTAAAATCAAGCTTCTGGAAGATGATGAGACAATCAAAGAAAAATGTGGCACCGATAAAACATTCGACAAAATGGAGGAGGTGGCAAGCGCTAGATATCAGTATATTGATAGCGTCCTTTCAAATGTCGCTTCCGCCAAGCTTCATCCCTATGGACAAAGCAAATTTGACAAAATCTTGTTAAATAGATTTTTAGCGCTACCTATCTTTTTGCTAATGCTATGCGTTGCATTTTATATAACCTTCTTTTCGCTTGGCGCCTGGCTTAGTGATGGACTAGGATTTTTGCTTGACCGTTTTATAATGTCGCCTATCAGCGGATTTCTTGTTGATATTTTTGGACAGGGGAGCGTGGTTGTAAGCCTTTTTGATGTAGCCATTGCAGGCGGCGTTGGAACGATTGTTTCTTTTTTGCCTCAAGTTGCTCTTCTATTCTTCTTTCTCTCACTACTTGAAGACAGCGGCTATTTATCGCGAGTTGCATTTGTATTTGATGACTTATTGAGCAAAGTCGGCCTTTCAGGCAAGAGTGTATACACTCTTCTCATGGGATTTGGCTGCTCTACAAGCGCTGTTTTGACGGCTCGAAATATGGAAGATAAAAACTCGAAGATCAAAACCGCTCTTCTCACGCCATATATGAGCTGCTCGGCAAAGTTTCCAATCTATACCGTCCTAGGCGGTGCATTTTTTGGCGCAAAAAACATTTTTGTAATTATTGGGCTATATTTCTTAGGTGTTGTTATAGCTGTCTTACTTTCATATATCTTTGAAAAAACCGTGCTAAAGAGCAAAGGACAATCTTTCATACTAGAGTTTCCTCCATATAGGTCAATGAGTTTTAAAAGAACGATATCGCTGCTATGGCAAAATATCAAATTATTCTTGTCTAGAGTTGCAAGCCTTATTTTAGCAATGAATGTTATTGTCTGGGTTTTATCAAGCTTTACAGCGACTTTCAAGTTTATTGGAGATGGGCAGGGCGTCAGCTTGCTGCAGACATTTGGTATGATATTGTCGCCTCTTTTTGTTCCACTTGGCTTTAGCAGCTGGGGACTTATCAGTGCGCTTATTGCAGGGCTTGTAGCTAAAGAGATCGTGGTCTCTTCAATTGCCATGTTCAATGGCGCAGATGGAATAAGTTCATCTCTAGAAAGCACCTTGTTTCTCTCAAGTAGCGCCGCTTATTTTGCGAGTGCAAGCTCGGTTTTATCATATTTAGTCTTCTGTTTGCTATATTTCCCATGTGTTGCCACATGCTCAGTGCTATGGAAAGAGATTGGTAAAAAGTGGACTATAATTGGAGTGATTATCGAATTTGTGGTAGCATATGTTATCGCTATGCTGACCTATCATATTTCGTTTGCCTGTGAAATTTTCTCTGTTTGGAAAGTTCTCTTGTCGCTTGCCGCAGTGGCGTGCGTGGTCATATCTATAGTGGTAGTTATAAAAAAACTGAAAAGAAAAAAGCTTTGTCCATATAGCGGCAACTGCGATGGAGGATGCAAGGGGTGCAAATAAATTGTCACAGTTTTCTTTTCTAAAGAATAAATATGTAGTATGGAAAAACAAAAAGATAACGGGAAATATAAGATTATCTGTATAAAAGCTCCTAAATGGCTTAGTTTTTTGCTTAAAAAGTTTTTGAAATCAGCTTAATATTTCTCTTGGCACAAAAGATTTACATAAACGCAAAATAAAAATCATTTTAAATTTTGTAGATTTTTTGCAAAAAAAAGCCAAGCCGCTTGGGCCTGGCAACAAACTTAAGGCATAAAAAATCTTATGCTTTTTTTGCATTTCTGATACATTTAGCACATGCTTTAACAGTTTTTTCTTGTCCGTCAACTGTTATAGTTGTCTTTTGAAGATTAAGTTCATATGTTCTATTATATTTTTTATTTGAGAAAGATACTTGTTTTCCAGTCATCTTTCCTCTTCCACAAACTTCACAAACTCTGCTCATATCTCTTTCTCCTTTTTTACCTTTGCATTATACTATATCATTTTTTATCAAAAAAATCAACTCTTTTTTTATTATTTTTTTCTTTTGTGATAAATGACGA
>USKO01000091.1 GCA_900555365.1 uncultured Bacillota bacterium | reverse complement strand
ATTTATTACCTTCTATTGTCTTAACTTCAAGCGTGGCTGTTCCCCCTTTGACTGCTGAAATTTGATAGCTTGTTGTATTGTTCTGATTTGCAATTACTTCAACATCACAAATACTTGGGTTAGAAAGTGAATAAACAAGCGATGTGTCCATACCGCTTACAGGATTTTCGACAGTAAAACTTACTGTTGCACTTTCTCCTTCAAAAAGAGTGATACTCCCTTCTTGCTCAGAGCTAGAAATCGATACTTGGCTATAATTTTTAGAACCACAGCTCGCAAAAAGAAGACCTGCCAAAACAAGTAAAAAACTAGCAATTATGATACTTATTTTTTTAGACTTAGTCACTCTCCTCACCTCTTCTAATGTTTATTAAACGCAAAGTTATCATGCCAAAAGGCATGATAAGCTACTCATTTTTCTCTTTAAATGTAGATACAACATAATCAAGCGGATGTATCTGAACCATTGTTCTAGCAGTTGGTGCTGTTATGATAAAGGCTTGTCCTACATGAGCAGAGACAATTCTATTTCTCTCTTCTTTATTAATACCACCCGAGTTTTTATAAAGTTCAATAAGGTCATTAACGTCATTCGGTGAAAGTGAGAATATAAGAGAATATTGACAAGCATTGATGACCGCAGTAGACTGTCTTTTGATTTCTTCAGAACCGACAAAGTCATTGATGTTCTGCGTGATGACTATCTGCATTCCACCATACTTACGAATACGTTTTGCCATGGCTGTCATGAAGTTTAGCGCGATAGGATATTTAGGATTAATAAATGTGTGCGCCTCGTCAACGACAACTATGATTTTTCTATTGGTATTATGTATCTTATTATAGTCTTTATTATTAATAATTTCATTCTCTATATATTTAAATACCAAAAGCATTTGTGCATTAGTAAGCATATCATTGTTACCAGCAATTAGGGACTGGAAGTTGAAGCAAACAAAGTTTTCGTTTGTTTCAATGGAAGTTGGGCCATTCCAAAGGTTAGAATTTCGGCCGCCACTTGCAAACTTTCGAATATATGCTTCTGCAACTCTAAGATTATTTAATGTAAACTCTTCTGTCGCCGTAGCAAGTCGATCTTGTAAGAGCTTGTACAAATCGTCAAAAGTTGGATAATCTGTAGGCTTAAGCGTTCTCAAATCGGTATCTTCCCCGATATTGAATTGTCCATAAAGATCAAGTACAAGTGAGTTGATAATCTCAAAAGCATCTGATGAAATTCCTTCCAAAATTGTTCTAAAGAACTGTTCCAAGAATTGTAGATGCTGATTGAAAGAGTCGTCTTGTTTTTCAACTTTCCTCTCTTCTTTTTCGTCATCATCCTTATCAAGCGCTCTAATGACATGGAAAGGATTGATAATACCTTGCAAAGATGAACCTACATCAATAAGTTTACCTTTAAGACTGTCAGCAAGTTTTGAATATTCTTTTTCAGGGTCGCAGATGAAGATCTTTGTGTTGTCTGCTGCAAAATTTGCAAGAAGCGTCTTGGTAGCGAATGATTTTCCAGAACCTGACTTACCAATAATCATCATATTTGAGTTTACTCTTTGAGCATCACGCTTAAAGAAATCGACAAATACAGGATATTCATTGTCTCCAATATAGAAACCGTTTTCATCTTGAAGCTCACTGGATACAAATGGGAAAACTCCGGCAAGCGTTGATGTTGGTATACCTCGTTGCCACTCTTTGATATTATCTCTCATGGAAATTCCAGTCGAAATAAATGCATCTATTTGTCTTGCAAACATCTCGCTAAAGCGATAACCCTCTTGTTTTAATACCGCTTTTACATCTTTTCTAGCAGCATCTTCGCAAGTAATGAAAGTATTTACATCGTAAAGCTGCTGGTTGTTATTTTTAAGTTCTGCAAGCAAATTTCTTAAAGTATCAAGATGTGTTGTAAGTTCAATTCGAGTACTACTCTTACCAGTTTTATATAATTTGGTTTCCATATCCATTATAGCTTTATCAATCTTCTTTTCAGACTCATATTTAGGAGCCTTTTTAAATTTCATTACAACTTTGGTTCTATCTAGCAAGAAGAAAGAGGCACCCCACGCATTTCCAACTTGAAGAGGATACTCGGTGATCGCATATGTTCTATAGTTGTTTCCATCAATGTTATATTTTGCGGATGAAAATTTGATTTTTTCTGGAACCGCCCAATTTATAAACTCTGAGAAAGGCAAGCTCTCAAGATCTCTTTCATTAAATTCACGATTATAATTAGCGCGAAGGAAAACTGCAAGCTCACTGCCTACAAGGCGTTTTGTAGTAACTGGAGTTAAACTTGTTGCAAATGAAGACGCCATACCGCTCACCGTATTTTCTAGCGCTTCTATATCCTTGCCTAGTACTACAAGATAAAAGTAGTCTTTATAAATTTTGTTTGTTCTATTCTTATCTTCAATGAAGGCAACTCTCTCTTCAAGGATAGGCGCTCTTGCGTCAACCTCACCTTGACTCATTTGACCTTCATACATTTGGTCAAGAAGTCTGTCATATTTTTTATTTTCGTTATATGTATAACTGTCAAGCACCATTGCTTTGTTAATCTTTACAAGTTCGCAAACCTGATTATCATCAAGTCTTCGAAGAGCATTGCCAAAACCAATATCAATGACATTATTTTGGCTATATTCATTTAACAGGTCAAATAGAATTGGCTTAACCTCTAATACTTCAGCATAATAATTCCCAAACGATATGCATCTGTCTTGATAAATGGAATCAAATGGAATGATATCTTTGATGTTGCCCTTACCCTTTTTAGGATTTTTCTCATACTTTTTCTTCTGCATCGAAAAACGAGCCAGGTGCATTATCGTCACATAAAACCTGTCACTGTCAGCAATCTTGAAAAATAAAGATATAGAAAAGATTGCCCACACAAGTGCTATCCAAATGTGACCTTCAAAGTTTGAAGCAGCAAGTAAAATCAAGACGACAACAGCAATAACTCCAATCAAAAGGTCAATGCCAGTAACGCCCTTCATAAATTCAAGCTTTACTTTCGTTCTTCTAGGTATAATTCTAATCATATTTACCTCGCTAACTTATTTTACTACAAATTTAATCAAAAATACAAACAAATAAACGAGATTTTACAAAAAAATATATATTTTTATGGTCAAAACATTAATTATAACTTCGATTTGTCA
>USKO01000090.1 GCA_900555365.1 uncultured Bacillota bacterium | reverse complement strand
ACTTCTCTCAGTTATTGTTACTATCATAATTGCAGTTATGAAGAAAAGACGCGAAAAAGTTTGGTAAAATAAAGGATTAGAATGTTTAGTTAAACTTGCTCTTGCCAACTATAAAAATTCAAAGATAATTTTAATAAAGTTGAAATTAAAAATTGGTGAATTTTTCCACCAATTTTTTAATTGCCTTTTTCATATTCTAAAGCACATTATGAATGTTCGCACCCATAAAGTGAAGATAGCTATGACAATAAAATTTGATTAATTCTATTGATACTTTGGCTGCTGCCACATCATTATCCGCTATATATAATTTAAGTTTTGCAATCTCTTGTCCTATTTCTTGAATACTTTTATGGTTGACAAGATAGCAAAGTTTTTTTTCATCTTTGTCCCATCTATATTCAAGATTGTCAACGCATAAGACTACATCCATATTTTTTAAATCATCCCGCTCTTCAATCAGCTCTTCTAGTGCATAACAGCGCTGTTGCACTTCATAGAGCGAATTTGAAACTATCACATCTTCAGTGATGCACACCCCTACTATTATCAAAAAAATGATTATAAAATTTACATAGTGAAAAACTTTCATCCCGCCACCAGCCTTTTGGTTTGAAAGCTTTTCCCCTCTCCCTTTTTAAGCTGCAGGTAGCATTCTCCATTTTGGTCGATTGTTAAAAGAAGAGTATCTTTTACTTTGACATTTTTTTGCTCAGCGTGCTCTTTTAAAAGAGTTTGCACTCTCTCCTCATCTAAACCGGCAAGAGCTATGTTTTCATCGATAATCTTCCCCTCACTAATAAGAACAATAGGTATAAACGATTCCTTTGCCTTTATTTGCATATCATTATTTGTTACAGGAGAAAATTCTGTTTTAGGCATTACGCTTACCTTTCCGTTGGTTTCCATAATTGCGTATTGCACTTGTGAGATGTTAAAATATCCACACTCACGAAGGGCTGCAAACAAGTCGTCAGTAGAGAGATTTAGTTTCTTTAAAGCTTTATAATCTATCCCCTTAGGATTGATTATTATAACCGGTTTTCCACTTATCATCTTGCTAAATTTGAGACTATTTCTGCTGATAAGCGCTAAGATAAAATGTAACACTACCAGCGTAAGCAATGGTAAAATACCGTGAAGAACAGGCACAGAAACCTCTGCCATTGGGATTGTAGCAAGATCTGCAATAATTAAAGTAAGCACAAGCTCAAAAGGCTGCATTTGCCCGAGCTGGCGCTTCCCCATAAGTCTAAATATAATTAGCACTATTAAATATATAAGGATTGACCTAATTACAATGGTTAGCATATCCCTATTTTGTGCAATTTTATAGGTTTATACTATGTTTTAGCTTTAATTTTTGCTTTAGGTTTAAATTTACTCTTTGCATACATAACAATTGTCTTAAAATCAAATATGTTGAAAACATTCGCAAGAAGCAAACTCGAGCTGATGCTGACAGCCGCACCTATCAAAATGGTTATAAATGCTGGGAAAACAAAGCTAGATAGGCTTGTTGCAAAAGCTGTCAGGGCTGAAATTGGAATAAGCAGCAAGATTATTTTAATCAAAAGAGGAGCAAGTTTTAGGTGGGCAGAGGTCTTTTTCTTGAGCAAAAGAATATTTAAAACTGCCGTTATCGTATAGTCGATTCCCATCGCCCATATTACTGCATTAATACCGAAAATTGTTGGCAAAATCCAAAGGGCTGCAAACATGAAGATTGCACCAATTATAAAATTTATAAACGATTTACTCTCATACCCTAGAGAATTTAAAAGCGCAGAAGATATATTTGTAAGTCCTAGCGGTATCACTATCCAGCAGGCAGATTGAAGCAGCGTACCGCTCAATATATCATCATACAAAAATACGCCTATAATCTCGCCCATTCCTAAGAAAATAGGAACAAAGAGTGCAGAGATCAACAAAGCAAACATTATCGATTTTTTTATTCTTTCGTTAATGTGATCATTATCATTTTGAGCTTTAGCTCGCGACATATCAGGAACTAGCGCCGTTGAAAGTGAACCAATAATTGATGTGGTAATAAAAAGCAGCGGCAATGTCATACCAACAGCAACACCATACATGCTCAGTGCCTGAGAGCTTGTGTAGCCAATGGTCATCAGCCTTGCCGGAACTATCAAAGCAATCAAAGGTTGCAAAATAATCCTTTGGCGTCTCTGCACGGCGGATCAATTCAAAATCTCCATTTTCTTTTAACAGAATCTCTGCGGATTTTAATTTACCATTGTAGTTATATCCCATGGCAAATCCATGTGCTCCGGTGTTTTGTTTTACTAGTGGTTTAAAATATTCTTTCTTTAGTTTTCCAAGTTTGCCATCGTAATAGAAGAATAAAATAATAACAAAAATCATTGAGAAAAGACATGCTATAGACATTGACCAGCCTAAATTTAGTGCGTTTTCAATAGCAGTCAAACTTGAGCTTATCATAAGCACGGCTACTACTATTCTTACTATTTGCTCATAGAATTCAGTAATGCATAATGCAAAATAGTTTCCCTTCCCCCACATTGCGCCACGAAGCACACAATAAACTGACGAAAATACCAAAGCCGGCAAAAGAGATATGAGAATTTGAAAACATCTTGCATCGGTAAATATGCTGGTAAATACACTTCTAAATATCAAAACAATTAAACACAAAAATATTGAAATGGCGAGAGTATAAATCAAAGCAACAGCAACGAGCGAGCTTTCTCTCTTTTTATCTTTACTCGCACTATAAGCTGAAGTCATCCTTGAAATGATAAGAGGAATTCCACTAGACAAAACTGTAAGCAAAACCATAAAGACAGAAAAAGCCACTTGATAAAGCCCAACACCTTCCGCGCCAACTTCTCTCGATAAAATTATTCTGAATATAAACCCAGCAAGCCTTGTCAAAAAAGAAAATATTGTTATTAGTGCAACTGTTTTAAATAATGATTTCATCTTTACCTCTCATATATTTTATTAGACAAGCATAAAATTTAATACAAACCAGGGGGAATTATGAAAAAAGTGTTGAATGAAATCTATATTGTTCAAGATGATGACACCATTGACTTGATTGCTGCAAAATATAACGTCTCTCCCTTATCAATCTTAGTGCAAAACAATATATTGCCTAAAATGATAAAAAAAGGAAAAGTCTTATTTATTAAAAGAAAATTTAATTAAATAAA
>USKO01000089.1 GCA_900555365.1 uncultured Bacillota bacterium | reverse complement strand
GCGAGGTTTTTGTCATCAAATAATATCTCATTTCGTCTAAACAATGGTCATCCTTTTTTATAGGAAGATCGCCATCTCCCCACCAATATGACTTAAGTTCTTCAATTAAATTGACGCAGTTTTTAAAAATAAATAGATGAGCCTTCCCCTCCCCATCTTTTAAAAATCTTTTGACTACATTTATACCACTGAACATATCCTTGTTGACCTTAGGATTGACAAGTATGTCATTTTCATAAAATAGTTCAACAACGCTCTTGCTGCTAGCTAATGTCCTTTGAGTGGCGGCGCTATCAATCAGGGCGACCAATTTGCCATTTGTGGTATGCCATCCAAGAAAGGAGGAAATTTCCTTTATCTTTTTGGCGTGATAGGCGACATCCTTGCCTTTGTCAAAATGTTCAGCAACCACATAGATATTTCCATCAAAATCCTCTGCATACCAGTGAGCGGAAAGTGGATTGTTAAGACCTGGGTCTATTGATATCACATCTTGCCACTCTTTTGGTACATCAAAAGGCTCAATGACATGTACATTCTCGTCAAACTCATTATAAACAAGTCCGCCACTCTGCATGAAATTGCCATATCTACGACTTTCAAGCTCATCACTTGAAAGTGATTTGGTCATTGCCATAACCTCTTCTTTGTCTAAAAATGGATTGTCAGCCCACTCCATTTGTTGATACCAAACCTGGTCGTCTTTATTCTTATTTAAATAAATTTCATTATAAATCCAGGTTAGTCCTTTTAAAGGGGTCATTGTACCAAAGATCATCCCCTTTCTGTCCAGAATACGCATACGGCATTCTTGATATATGTCATAGGGCGGCTCTTCATCAAACCATACAAAGTCAAGTGAAGCGCCTTGAAATTTTTCTCGACCTTGGTCACAGCTTTTAAATCCTATTTTGCTCAGCGAGCCAAATACATTTTTGACAAGGATAAAATCTATAATTCCGCCCTCTGCACTATCCGATCTCCCGCTGGTCATAACTATTTGCTTTATCCAGTCTTTGCGAAGATAGTGGAGAATTTTACTTTGCGCGACATCTCGCTGAACTTGCCTTGAAAGAGAAACCACCCAGCAAGAGATTGGTTTGTTTTGCTTGAATGGATGTATGCCGCGAGCAAGCCAAACTGTCTCAACTGCTCCGCATTCAGTCTTGCCTGTTCTATTTCCACCAAACACCCACCTATTTTTCTTATCACATTTATGAAATATCATTTGTTTTTTATGTATGATCTTCCCGGTGTTATACAACGCTAAATGATCATTCGCTTGGCGCTGCAAAAGCTCTCTATTCACTAGTTTTAATTTATATTCCGTTTCTTCCATGATATTCGTCAAAAAAACTCCTATTAAAATATTTTACGACATTTTATTTTTAACCTATTTTAAAATGCTTAAATTAAAATTAAAGCATGAAAAAATTATATATTTTTGCTCTTATTTCTATATTATCGCTTGCACCTTTTTTCCTTTCAAGTATAACTGCCAAATTTTCAATAGCGGCAAGTCAAAGTTACTATGCAAAGGTTCAGCAAGAAGATGTTTACTTTTATTCTCTTCCATATGATGAAAGCGAAAATCGATTGTTTGAAATTCCAGTTACATATTTTGTCATTCTAACAGGCGATGCAACCGATCAATTTTATAGTGCAAATTATCAGGACATAGAAGGATATGTTAAAAAAACTGAAGTAGTGGCAATGGATGGAACGCCTATAAAACCATTCCCTAACTCCTATTTTAGAGTTTATGCAACTGATGGACTTGGAATATATCTTTATCCAAATTCGGTTAATGAATATAAGATTGACACAATACCATACCTAACGGAAAACATCACCTACTACGGGCAAATGCAAGGGAATGAATTTGTGCCAAACAAATCAGATATTTGGTATTATTGTAAATATAACGGCGAAAAAACCGTGTACGGCTATGTCTCTTCGGTATTTTGTGACCAGCTTCTGCCTGAAATAGGAACAAACTATGAGACTTTTACAATAATAACAAATCCCTCCTTCTCAAGCAATAACAATCTAGCAGGCGGTTTGTCGCCAATTGCTATGACATTTATAATCATCGGAGTTTCTCTTCCATGTCTAGTTGTTTTTTATCTTCTAATTAAACCTTCCTGGATGAAAGACAAAGTTCTAAATGAAAAGCCTAAATCATTAAAAAGAAAAAGACATGGCGATTATTTTGAATTTGATGAAAATGACCTGAACTAGTCTTTTTCAATCTCTAAAAAATCCTTTTTATCTATCTCTTTAGAAGAAAATGCCTGATAAATTTCTGTAATCCACTTTTCGCCAGCCAAATATTTCTCAAGTTTTTCACTTGTAAATCCCATCTGGCTCATCTTGCTAGCACACTGCTCTTCAGCTTGAGAGAGTTTTCTAAAATATGTACGCATAGCATAGCCATGTCTAAATGCAATTTCTTCGCTCTTGTCATTGTCAATGTATCTTTCAATAAGTATCTGTGCATATTCGCTGTCACAGTTTTCCAAACTTTTATCAGTAAGAACTTTTATATTTATAAGCCTCTTCTTTCTATCAATCAAATTGATAATGCGCTCGCTCACCGCCATGACACCATTATCTTCGCTTAACCCACTATAATAATAAAATGAATTTAAAGCCTGTCTTTCAACTAATTTGTCAATAGCCTCAGCTAAACTATCTAAATATTTGTAAACATAAAGAATAGTTTTAACCCATAAATTTGTTCTCATATAATCTTCTCCTTTGTACATATTCGCATTATAAAATCTAAAAAAGCTTACAGTCAAACATTACTGCCATAATTTTTAATATTTTTGTAAAAATTTTTACAAAATTCGACTAATTTAGCCCAATGTGTATGACGAAAAGAGTTTTTAAATTTACAAAGGATTCATCTGCAAATTAAAAAAATATGAGGAAAAATGATAATATAAGTTGAAAAAGAAAAAGAAATATGCTAAAATATCGCTATGCTTATAAAAAAAGCAAAGCTTTTCAAATAAGCTTTACAATTTAACAATCTAAAAACTAGATTATGCTGGTGTGGCGAAATGGCAGACGCAAGGGACTCAAAATCCCTCGAAGGCAACTTCATGTGGGTTCGACTCCCACCACCAGCACCAGAGAAAAAACTGCGCTTCTGCCTAGGCTCACTTCTTGTGAGCCACCCGGCGGTGGCGCTTGTTTTTTCTCATTCTCGCGGCCAAACGAAAAGCGTAAAGCTTTT